>CAZNSG010000087.1:0-8133 GCA_964575715.1 uncultured Hyphomicrobiales bacterium
AAATTGACTCTGGATCAAGGACTTAGCTTACCCTCGATGTGGAAGCAGCCAAGGTTCGGGGTTGTATGCAGACGCTGAAAAGACTCACCTTTTTGCGTTCCTCCGCTGTGGTCGCACGAGATGTGTGAATATGACAGCCGCGCGCGGGGAGAGGTCGACCGCCGGAGCGAAAGCGAAGGCGGGCGGGTGAGGGGGCGTCGACGTTAGAGAAAAACCGCGAGGCCCCCTCACCCGGCTCGGACCTGCCGGTCCTCGCCACCCTCTCCCCGCAAGCGGGGAGAGGGAGTAGAAAGAGGTAGAGTTCGCGCTAATGCGCCACGAGATTGCGCAAGTCCGTCGTGCGGCCGTCGAGATACGCTTGCAGGTTCGGCACCACGACCGCGAGCGTCTGCTCGACGAACTTGTCGCTGTGCCCGCCCACGTTTGGCGTGATGATGACGTTGGGCAGATGCCACAGCGCGCTCTCCGGCGGCAATGGCTGGGTCGAGAACACATCGAGCCCCGCGCCGGCGATTTTGCCCTCTTTCAGCGCCGCCGCCAGCGCCGCCTCGTCCAGCACGCCACCGCGCGCAAGATTGATCAAAAATGCACTCGGCTTCATCGCGGCGAGAACGTCCGCGTTGATCAGATGATGCGTATCCTTGGAATACGGCACCAGCAGCATGAGGAAATCCGCCCGCGCCGCGACTTGGCGCAATGCCGTGCGCGAAAACACCTCGTCGAAATTCGGCGCCTGCGTTCGCCCCGCGCTCACCCCGATCACCCGCATGCCGAACAGCTTGCAGCGCGCCGCCAGATGCTCCGCCAGGATGCCCAAGCCCACAATGACGATGGTCTTGCCTTCCAGCATTGGCTGCGCATGGCGATCCCAAATTCCTTTGGTCTGGCTCTGATACATGCGCACAAAATTGCGGTTGAGCGCGAGCATGTGCAGGAAGGCCAGCTCGCTCATCTGCGGCCCGTGCACGCCGCGCGTCGAGGTGAGCAAAACCTGCGATGGCAGCACGCCGATCAGCGCATCGGTGCCGGTGGTCAGCGCCTGCACCCATTTGAGCGCGCGCGCCTGTGCAATCAGCTCGTGCGGCAGCTCGTGCGCAAGCGCAACGATGATTTCAGCTTCCGCGATGATGCTTTTTGCCGCATCGGGCGTCGATGCCGGGTGGAATACGACGCCGGGAAAAAGCGGCGCCAGGTGATCGAAATAGTCCTTCGCACGCTGAGCATAAAGGAGAACCTTGAGCGGCATGCAGGCTCCGTTACATCAGCGCTTAAGCCATTGCGCGATCGGCTCGGCGTGCTCGGTGAGATAGTGCCGAAACCACACGGCATAGGCTTGCGGGTGCGCGCGCGTGTCTGCGTTGAGTTCCGCAAGCGCTGCCCATTTCCATTCGCTTACTTCGGTTGGGTCGGGCTTGACCGGCCCGTCATGGCGCCCGCCGAACACATGCACCACTTCATCTTCGATGAGCCCATCGGACACCGCCGCGCGATAGTGCGTAACAAACAGCGGCTCGAGCGCGCAATCGACACCCATTTCCTCGCCCAGCCGACGTCGGGCAGCGACTGCGGCGTTCTCGCCGGGCAACGGGTGGCTGCAACACGCGTTCGCCCACAGCCCGCCGGAATGATATTTGCCATCGCTGCGCCGCTGCAGCAGCAGCGCGCTTTCGCCGTTGCGCACCAGCACCGAGATCGCGCGATGCTTCAAGCCTCGCCGGTGCGCGTCGAGCTTTTCCGCGGTGCCGATCGGCATATCCGCGGCATCCACCAGGATCACGGCATCGTTGTCGCTCGAGGCCGTCATCCGTGCGCCCGCCCGCCGAACAGCCGCGCGATCGCGTTCCACAATACGGTGGCGAGCAACCAAAAGCCGGAAATCGGTTTGGCCGCCGGTGGTATCGGCGCGGCAGCGGGTTCGCCGGTCTGCGCGCGCGCAGGTTCAATGCCGCCTTGCGTAAGCTCGGTCTTGAGCGCGTTCGCGAACTGCCCGATCAGCGCCGCCGCGGTCGCCTGGATCATGCCGGCCCCGCGGCCGTATTGCGCCACCGCTCCCGAAAGCGAAAGCTCGGTATGCACCAGAACCTTGCTGCCGCCGCCCGCAGGCTCGAGCCGGAAGCTCGCCATCGCCTGCGCCGAACCACGGCCCTTGGCATCGGTGCCTTGCGCGCGCACCCGTGCATTGCGGTTGGCGTTGTCGATCTCCTCGAACTTCACCGTGCCTGCGAAGATGAGCGCCACCGGCCCAAGCCGCACCGAAATCTTGCCCTTGTACGTGGTGTCATCGATAACTTCGGTCAATTCCGCGCCTGGCATGCACGGCGCGATGCGCTTGATGTCCATGAGCACCGGCCACGCCTGCGCCGGCGGCAGCGGCACTTCGAATGAATTGTCGAATTCCATCGTGCGCGCCGCCGCTACTCTGCGGCCTTCGCGACGCCGCCGTGCGCCTTCGACCAGCCGGCCGGGTCGTGCAGGAATTTTTCGATTTCCGCCAGTTTTATCGGGTCGAACTGCCCGCAGATCTTGGCGAATTCGATCACATCCCACCAAGTGCACAGATGATGCAGCGTGATGTCGAGATCGGCGAGGGTTTTCTTGCTCTCGGGGTAGATGCCGTAGAAAAAGATGACAAAGATGTGCTCGACCGTGGCGCCGGCCGCGCGCAGCGCGTTGCAAAAATTGACCTTGCTGCGCCCGTCCGTGGTCATGTCCTCGACCAGCAGCACGCGCTGGCCGGGCTCCAAATGTCCCTCGATCTGCGCGTTGCGGCCAAAGCCCTTGGGCTGCTTGCGCACATATTGCATCGGCAGCATGAGCCGGTCTGCCATCCAGGCGGCGAACGGGATGCCGGCGGTTTCGCCGCCCACCACGGTGTCGAACTGCTCGAAGCCTGCCTCGCGGAACACGGTCGATACGCCGAAGTCGATCAGCGTCTGGCGCACGCGGGGAAACGAGATCAGCCGGCGGCAATCGGTATAGACCGGGCTCGCCCAGCCCGAGGTGAAGATGAACGGCTTGTCCTCCATGAAGCGGACGGCCTCCACTTCCAGCAGCATTTTTGCCGTCAGCTCGGCCATCGCCTTCTTGTCGGGAAATCCGAGGCCCGTTGCCATGTTCGACCCGCTCGTAAACCCCTGCTCGATAAGCGCGAACGTCCGCGCCGTCAAATGCGGAATTCCGCGCCCCGCTTGCGGCCCTGGAACACGCTCACGAACAGTTCGTCGACCGGCATTTTGCGCTTGGTGAGGCCCTGTTCATGCGAATAGCCCGCGAGCGTATCGAGCGTATGGCGGTTCTTCTCGGTCAGCCCATATTCCCAAGGGTCCGGACCCAAAATCTGCTCCTGTTCTTCCCAGGCCTCCCGGTACCAGGCGAGCGGTACGATGCGCGGATTGCTAAGCCGCCGCATGGCGATGGCTTTCGCCTTGTTGAAGGCGTGGAACATGTTGATTGGCACCCAGGGGTGACGCTCGACCACCTCCTGCTTGATGCCGAGCACATGCATGATCGGAAAAATGCCGGTCTTTTTGTAGTAGGCAATCTCCTCGTTCTTGAAGTCCGGCCACAGCCGCGCCACCCGCGGGTCCCTGGCGGCGATGGGTTTGATGATGCTGGAATGAATCACCGCATCGAGCTCGCCCTCCGCCAGCATGGTCTCGACCGATTTGTCGTGCGGCAGGCGCGTGATCTTGAGCCCCGAATGCGGAGCGAATTCGATGTCCTCGTCGAGTTCGGCAAACCATTCGATCGATTTGTGCGGCACGCCGTATTCGTGCTCGAGGATGCCGCGCATCCAATGGCCGGCCGAGACCAGATAGGACTTGATCCCGATCTTGCGCCCGATCAGGTCGGCCGGCTTCCGGATGCCCTTGTTGGTATTGATGAAGACGAAGCCATGGCGGAAACGGCGATGCAGAAACACCGGCAAGGCCGAAAATGGCAGGCCCTGATCGCGCGCCACGATATAGGAGGAGCCCGAGGTCTCGGCCATGTCGAAATCGCGGTTGCGGATAAAGCGCCAATGCCGCGTGGTCGAATCCATGTCGGTAAGAATGGTCAGCTCGATGCCGTCGGGTTCGACGATGCCTTCTCTGAGCGCGCGCACAATCTCGTAGTCGCCGCAAGCGAGCGTCAGCGGAATTTTTTTCGGCACTTGTTCCTCGTGATTGCGGCTGGCGTGGGCGTGCGGCCGGGACGCATAAGGCGCAGCGCAGTGAAGCGTCATTCGCGCGCAAAATCCAGCCGGTCTGGGCGCCCTTCACAACGCAGGCGAAAACACGCTAATATATTGATAAATCACATAGTTCAAGGCGCGATGGAGCCTCGGCGTCAGACCGCGACCTTGCCAAGAAAGCTCTCGACTTCGGCGCGCAGCTTGCCAATCGCGGTTTCGACCGACTGCGACGCCGCGAGTACGGTCTCGGCCGATGTGCGAGTTGCAGTGGCAGCACCGGCGACTTCGCTAAGAACCGAAACGACCATGTTGGTCCCGCGCGCGGCGTTTGCCACATTGTGCGAGATTTCACCGGTCGCCGCGTTCTGCTGCCTGACTGAAACGGCAACCGCCGAAGCGTAGGTATTGATCTCCCGCATTCGCTCGGAAATTTTGCGGATCGCTTCGACCGCGCTGCCGGATGATCCCTGCACCGCCAAGATCTGCCTTGCGATGTCCTCGGTCGCTTTGGCGGTCTGCACCGCAAGCGACTTGACTTCCGAGGCCACCACGGCAAAGCCGCGACCTGCTTCGCCTGCGCGCGCGGCTTCGATGGTCGCATTGAGCGCCAGCAGATTGGTCTGGCCGGCGATGTTGCGGATCAGTTTGACCACGTCGCCGATCTTTTGCGCCGCATCCGCAAGGCCCGCGATCTCCCCGTTGGTCGTCTCCGCTTCGTTCACCGCGAGGCGCACCACGTCGTTGGTGCGGCCAATTTGTTGGCTGATCTCGCCGATGGACTCCGCCATTTCATCGGCCGCCGTCGCCGCGGTCCTGACGTTGGCGGATGCCTCGTTCGATGCCTGCACGGCGCCCTCGGCGCGTTGCGAAGCCTGCCCGGATAAATCTAATAATGTCGACGCGGTCGACTTCATTGTATTTGCACTGTCGGTCACGACGCTGAGCACGCTCTCCACGCGCTCGCGGAATGACGAAATTGCAAGATCGGACGACCTGCGTCGGCCTTCCTTAGCGCTGAGGTCTGCGCGTTGCCTTTCGAGCTCCCACGTTTCCGTGATGTCCTCATGCGTGCCGACCCAGCCGCCGCCGGGCAACAGCTTATTGATGACGCGAATTTTTCGGCCGCGCTCCGAGTCAACCACTTTGTTCATGGTCTCGCCCCGAGCGAAAATTTCTAATAGATTTTTCCGATACGTCTCGACGTCGTCGGACAGATTTCCAAGCGCCACGCGGTGGCGAAGAATCTCAAGAAACGCAGCGCCGAATTTTACGACATCGGCCGAGAGGCCGTACATCTCGATGTATCGCTCGTTGAAGATAATGAGCCGCTCCGCGCCATCATACATGACAAGGCCCTGCGACATGTTGTTGAGCGCAATCGCCACATCATCATATCGTTCGCGCAGATGGCGATCCATGACTGCCGCAACAATGCTCATCCCCAGCACTGCAAGCGCGGCCATCGCGATCCCAAGAGCGAGCGACAATGGCGCAATGGAAAATGTATTGATGATGCGCGTCGGATCGGGAACGATCTCGACTGCGCCCATGGCGGTAAAGTGATGTGAAACGATTGAAAGTGTGAGCAGAAGTGCCGCCATAAACGGGCCGTACATAGTGTGCCGGCGCTCGGCAATCGTCAGGGCGGAAATGCCAAATATCAGGCCGAGCACGATCGATGCCACAACAAGATCCGCGGACCAAGTCACGCGGCCTGGCAATTCGAGAGCTGCCATGCCGAGGTAGTGCATCGAAGCGATTCCCGTGCCGATGATTGCGCCACCGACGGGAGCTCTCCACTGCGCAGGACTGTAGATGGCAATGCCGAGCCCGGCGGTCGTGATTGCCACCGCGGACAGGAGGGATAATACTGTGAGGCCGATTTCGTATGCGGTACCAATTCCGGGATCGTAGGCCAGCATCGCAATGAAATGCGTCGCCCAGATTCCGAATCCGGCCGCTACGCCGGCAATGACAACCCAGGTTGCGCGCGCGCGTCCCTGCGAGCGGCTTGCGCGGTGAAACAGGCCGATGGCGCAGACGCTCGTAATAAAGCAGACCAGCGCTGCAACAATGACCAAGCGCTAGTCATGCTGCGTGGTGAGACAGGTGAAAACGCGAAACATGCTATGGTCAAATGTTTTGAGGACTGTGATTTTCGCGGCGCAGTGTCCCAGTTCGAGATTTCTTTAGGGTTAACCGCTGCTTGCTTGCTGTTTCAATTCCTTAAAAATGTATTA
The DNA here is from genome assembly GCA_964575715.1 of uncultured Hyphomicrobiales bacterium. Classification (GTDB taxonomy): domain Bacteria; phylum Pseudomonadota; class Alphaproteobacteria; order Rhizobiales; family Xanthobacteraceae; genus PNAI01. The sequence goes on from CAZNSG010000087.1 coordinate 6,415, forward strand.
ACATTGCCCTCTGCGGGGCTCGCTGCGTCCGAGGAGAATCGTGGTCTCCGCAACGGACTGCTGCAATATCGCGGGTCTGGCGCGGAACAATGACTTGGGAGGAGCCCAATATGCGCGGATTGAAACCATTCGGCACCCTGATCGCCTCCCTGGCGATCGCGGCCAGTCTCTCGACCGTGCCGCGGGCTAGCGATTATCCGAGCAAGCCGGTGCATATCGTGGTCGGCTTTATTCCGGGCTCCGCGGCCGATATCACCGCGCGCGTGCTCGGCAGCCGCCTGAGCCAGATTCTTGGCCAACAAATTGTGGTTGAAAACAAACCCGGCGCAGGATCGAGCATTGCCGCCGAGTTTGCCGCCCGCGCCGCACCGGACGGCTATACGCTATTCCTTGGCTCGTCTGCCAATGTCACCAACAGCGCCCTCAACCCAAAATTGACCGACATCAGCAAGGACTTGGCGCCCATCGCGCTGGCAACCACGGTGCCGGTCATACTGGTCGTTCACCCTGCGAGCGGCATCAACAGCGTGGCGGAACTGGTCGCGCTGGCAAAATCAAAACCTGGAGAAGTACTCTACGCATCGACCGGAGTGGGCACGGCGCCGCATCTTGCCTCCGAACTTTTCGCCATGCGGGCCGGCGTCAAGCTCGTGCACGTACCCTACCAGGGCAGCCCGCAGGCGGTGACCGACCTCCTTGCCGCGCGCACGACCATGATGTTCTCGCCCGCCTCCGCGGTGCTTGGCCAAGTCGACGCCGGCAAGCTCAAGGCGTTGGCGTCGGCGGCCGCCAAGCGTCCCGCCGTCGCTGCGAACATTCCGACCATGGCCGAAGCCGGCATGCCCGATTTCGACACCTCGATCTGGTTCGGGCTGATGGCGCCGAATGGAACGCCGCGCGAGGTGATCGATAAGCTGGCGCGCGCGATGCGCGAGGCTCAAGCATCGAGCGAAGCGCAGACTGCGCTTCGCACGCAAGGTTTTGACATGATAACCGGTGGTCCCAGCGAATTCGTCCAGATGTTGCAGCGCGAAAACAAGCGCTGGTCGGAAGTCGCCATCGCGGCGGGATTGAAAAAGTGACGAGCATCGAAATGGCCAATCTCGAATTGGCTTACGAGCATTTTGCCGCCGAGAGCGCGCACGACGCCGAACGCACGCTCAAGACCCTCGCTGACGACGTCATGTATCGCGTGGTCGCATCAGGCGCCGTTGTTTACGGCAAGGAGGCGGTGTCGAAATATTACGATGTGTGGTGGACCGCCTTCCCGGACGTCAATATCGAAATCAAACGCATCGTCGTGACCGGCGAGTGGGTGTTCGCGGAGAACTTCGTCACCGCCACCCATCTCGGACCATGGCTTGGGATTGCGCCGACCGGAAAAAAGGTGGTGCAAAGTCTTTGTGCCGTAATCCGCTGCCGCGACGGGCTGATGACCGAAGAGACCGTCTACTACGACCAGCTCGAACGGCTGCGTCAGCTCGGCTCCAGGTTCACGCTTGATGGCCGCCCGATCGACGTGCCGCTATGGATACAGTGACGGCGATCCAGGGCAAGCTTTTTGTTTGAGCATGATCCCTCGGGTCAAGCCCGAGGACATGCTTTTCCGACCTTCCTTCGCCCGCCGACCTTGCTTCGCCCGCCGAAGCGGGCTTCGCGAAGGCGGGAGCGGGCTTCCAGCCTTCGCAGCCGAAGCGGCTGCTTCGGCGGAGTAGGCTC
>CAZNSG010000088.1:0-2686 GCA_964575715.1 uncultured Hyphomicrobiales bacterium
GAGCGAATGAAGTTGAGGATCTTTTGATAACTATCGAGTGGTTCGCCAGCCCAGTTCTTTGAAATCTCGGAAAAGAGGCGGTGCTCGATGGGATTCCATTTGGAAGCGCCAGTTGGGTAGTGAGCAACCGTGAGAGTCAGACCGTACGAATCGGCCAGTTGAGACTGGAGTTCGGTTTTCCACGCACGGCGACGGTAGCCATTGCTACCGCCGGTGTCGCTCAGAATGAGTAGTTGCCGAGAGCGTTTGTAACGCTGCGATCCTTCTTGGCGCCACCAATGCGCAATGGCGTGGGCCGCAAAGGCGGATGTGTCATGCGAGACGCCGACCGCGACCGAGCCTCGATTAGCGAGCAGGTCATAGATACCGTAAGGGATGGCGACGCCGGTGGAGTCGGAGCGGAAGTCGTGGTCGTTGACAAGGCGGGGAGACAGATCCCAGCGCGAGCCGGAATTCTTGAAATTGCCGACCAGTTCGCGCTTTTTGGTGTCGACGCTAATGATGGGCAGACCGCGGCGCTGGAAGCGCTCCCGAAGATCACTGAGGTAGAGGAATTGGTGATTGCGATCGGGACTATGGTCAGTGGGAAGCTGCTTGTGATTGACGCGCAGCGAATAGCCCATTTGGTGGAGGAGACGCGCGACGGTGTTGGGACTGACGATGACGCCGAAGTCGCCAAGCGCGATGGCTATCTTATCCGTAGTTCGACGGGACCACTTGAGCCCAGTGATAGGATCGCCGGCGGTGTCGTATTCGAGCAGAAACTCGATCAGTGTAATTAATTCGGCGTTTTTTTTTCGACCGGTATTCGTCCACCGCCTGGCCGGCGAATGCGCCCGGTGGTTACCTGATGATCAAGCAATTGCTGCCGTCCGCGGGCGACGGTGTGTGGATCCAGACCGAGGAATTCCGCCAGAACGCGATCGCCGCCATGTCCAAGTTTGATGGATTCCAGACCAGCGAACAAGCGACGCTGCTGCTCATCGAGCAGGCTGTAGAAAAGCAAAATGGCGGCTTTGAGTTCATCGGGGGAGACCTGGAGAACGGAAGCATCGGCCAGGAGAGGAACCGCCTGCGCAACTCGCCTGGCGCGAAGCTGATCCCGAGCTTGACGACTATCGGCGGAGGTGTAGAGGAAGCGTCCGTCCAGGACAGAGCGGCTGAGACGCCCTGCCCGCACGAGATCGTGGAGAGGATCTTGGACCTCGGCATGGAGGATGTCAGCCAACTCGTCGGCGAAGGAGCCAAGCGGGGACTGATCGACGAAGGCTTCAATGGTCGCCACCAAGGTGCCATAGCGAGAAAACCAGACCGCGTCATGAGACCACAGGCCTGCATCGTTAAAGCGGGCGGTTTCGCGAAGGGCATAGTAACGACCGCGATGGGTATAGCTGGAGAGATAGTCGAGGAGTTTAAGCTTACGAAAGACCGTGATGTCGGTAGTGGTGCCGAGAGCGCTTCTGAGCTCGGGCAAGGTCGCAATCTTATGACGCAGCAAGTGCCTGCGAATGGCGCGTGGATCGAAGGAGATTGGTCGCATAATGTTATAGTTCCGACTGCCGAGATCGTTCAGCCGGAACTATAACACAATTGTTAACGAGAGGACAACCAGTGAATGGGGGCGCAAGGAGCAATAATGACAGCCCCGCATGTGCCCATGTCCTTCAGATGTAGTGGCTGAGCCAAGGCTCAATAATGATTGATGTCCGAGTCTCAGTGAGTACTTAGTTTTGCGTCAGCCCTTAGGGGAAGTCGCTTTTTATTCAAACTGGCTTTATTGCTCGTGTTATATCCGTCGGCGTCCGCGTTCGGGCAAACGCGCAAACCAAACATCGTTCTTGTATTGATTGACGATTACGGTTGGGCGGACACTGGATGTTATGGCAGCACGTATCATCGCACGCCGAACATTGACGCGCTGGCGGCGCGCGGCATGCGCTTCACCGATGCTTATGCCGCTGCGCCCGTGTGTTCGCCGACGCGCGCTGCGTTGATGACAGGCAAACATCCGGCGCGTTTGCATTTGACCGATTGGCTGCCCGGTCGTGACAACAAGCCCAATCAAAAACTCTCGCGTCCGACGATTCGACAGGAACTACCGCTCGCTGAAACCACACTCGCCGAAGCCTTGCAGCAAGCGGGTTATGCGACCGCGAGCATTGGCAAGTGGCATTTGGGCGGCAAAGGGTTTGAGCCGGAACGGCAAGGCTTCGATCTGAATGTCACCGGCGATCACACCGGCACGCCGCTCAGTTATTTCGCGCCCTATCAACGCTACGGACGATTTATGCCCGGCCTTGAAACTGCGCCAGCGGGCGAATACCTGACGGATCGACTGACCGCCGAAGCTGAACGCTTCATCGAGCAAAACAAAGACAAACCGTTTTTCCTATACCTGCCGCATTACACCACGCACATTCCGCTGAAGGCGAAGGCCGATTTGATTGCGAAGTACCGCGCACTGCCAAACCCAGCCAACGGGCAGAACAATCCGGTTTACGCCGCGATGATCGAGAGTATGGATGACAGCATTGGGCGGCTGACGCGCAAGCTGAAACAGCTGGGACTCGGCGATGAAACGGTGTTCATCTTTACGGCGGACAATGGCGGATTGGCGACGCCGGAAGGTCCCGACACGCCCGCGACCACCAATGCGCCACTGCGCGCAGGCAAAGGATATTTGTAC
>CAZNSG010000089.1:0-8411 GCA_964575715.1 uncultured Hyphomicrobiales bacterium
CGCGCGGCGCATGGGCGCCATGCCGCAATTGGTGCAGGCAACGATATGTTGTTGGGGAACGTGTTGCATCACGGCTTCGATGGTTGCGGCGACCTGTTCGGGCGTTTCCACGTCGTCGGTGGCGACATCGATCACGCCGACCAGCACATCCTTGCCCTTGAGCAAAGACAGCAAATTCAGCGGCACCTTCGAGTTGCGGCATTCGACCGAGACCTGATCGATGCGGCTTCCCGCGAGCGCGGGGAAAATCTTCTCGTATTGGCGCCATTCGCCGCCGAGCGTGGCCTTCCAGTCGATGTTGGCCTTGATGCCGTAGCCGTAACAGATGTGCACCGCGGTGGTGCATGTGAGGCCGTCGATGGCGCGATGCAGCGCCTCGATGCCCCAGATCGCGACGTCGTCCATATAGACATTGAACGCCGGTTCGTCGAATTGGATCACGTCGACGCCGTCGCGCTCCAGCGCGCGCGCCTCGGTGTTGAGCGCTTCGGCGAAGGCGAACGCCATCCGCACGCGGTCGCCGTAATGGCGGTCGGCGACGGTATCGACAATGGTCATGGGGCCGGGGAGGGTGAATTTGAGCTTGCGCGTGGTATGGGCGCGGGCAAAGCGCGCCTCCGCGGCATGCACGCGGCCCAAGAGCCGCAACGGGCCGGTGACGGTCGGCACCATGGCCTTGTAGCGATTGTTGCGGATGCCGATCTCGACCTTGTGGGCGAAGTCGATGCCGGCGAGGTTTTCCAGAAAGCCGTGGACGAAATGCTGGCGCGATTGCTCGCCGTCGCTCACCACGTCGATGCCGGCATCTTCTTGCAGTTTGAGCGCCAGCAGGGTGGCGTCGAGTTTGGCGGCTTCCAATTCGGCGCCTGCGAGCCGCCAGGGCGCCCACAACTTGTTCGGTTCCGCGAGCCAGGCGGGTTTGGGCAAGCTGCCGGCGATGGTGGTAGGGAACATGCGGTTTACTCGTCTTCGGGCCGCCAATCATAGAGCCAATCGAAGCGCGTGAGCAGCCGCTCCCCGCTCATTTTTCGCAAAGCGAAATTGCGCGCAAACGCCGCCGGACCGCCGAGATGATAGATCATTCCGTTTCGGCGCGCGGTGCGCTGCACGCGTGCGGTGCGCGCCTGGCGCTGGTGCTCATAGCGCCGCAGGGCTTGCGCGGGCTGGTCCGGTGCTGTGCGCAAACAATCGGCGAGCACGGCGGCATCCTCGATCGCCATCGCCGCGCCTTGGGCAAGAAATGGCAGATTGGGATGGGCCGCGTCGCCGAGCAATGTCACCGGTCCAATGCCCCAGCGGGCGCTTGGCGTCCGGTCGAACAGCGGCCAGCGCAGCCAGAGCTCCGGCGCGGCCAGCAGATCGCGCGCGGCTTTGGACCAGTCGTTGCGCGGGAAATGCGCCAACACATCGTCCGGCGTCGCCTCTTGCGCCGCCCAATTCGCGCGCTCGCGCCAGTCGCCGGCGATGGCGACGATGTTGATGGCGGTGCCGCCCTTCACCGGGTAATGCACCAGGTGGGCATCGCGGCCAAGCCAAAGATGTACGGTCGCCTCGCGAAAATCTGCGGGAGCCGCATTGTAAGGAATAGTTGCGCGCCAGGCGGTGCGGTTGGAATAGAGCGGCTGGCCGTCAGCGCGCAGTGACCAGCGGAATTTCGAGGCGAGCTCAAAACGCACGATCGAAGAAAGTCCATCGGCGCCGACCAGGGCGATGCCCTGGGTCTTGAAGCTGGCGCCGTCGTCCGACTCGATGCTGGTGCGGTCGTGCATGGCTTGCACCATCACGCCATCGGCATCGAATTCGAATTTTTTCACTTCCGCGTTGAGTGACAAAGTAATGTCGGGATTGACGCGTACCGCATCGGCGAGCGCGGCTTGCAAATCGCCGCGATGGATCACCCAATAGGGCGCGCCGTAGCGCTCATGCGCGAATGTTCCAAGCGGGACGCGCGCCAGATGTTCGCCCGTGCCGGTTTGGATGCGCACTTCGTGCGGGGCGACGATGTGGGGCTTGAGCCGGTCTTGCAAACCGAGCGCGAGCAGGACGCGGGTGGCATTGGGCGATAGCTGAAGGCCGGCGCCGATGTCGGCAAGCTCGGCCGCCTGCTCCAGCACGGCGACGCGAAAGCCGCTGCGCGCGAGTGCGAGCGCGGCGCTCAGGCCGCCGATGCCGGCGCCGGCAACGATGACGGTGCGCGCGGGCGCCACGGCGCTCTAGAGCCCTATGCGCTCTGGTGAAATCAATGTGGGATCCGCGCTTTTTGTTTGCGCATGATCTTATCCGACCTTCCTTCGCCCGCCGAAGCGGGCTTCGCGAAGGCGGGAAACCGGTTCCCACTTTTCGGGATCATGCGAGCGCGCCTTCAGTTCAAGCCGGCGCGGTCAAGGCGCATTCGGCCGGCCGCGCCGCGTGTCGATCGAGCGAGGGATCGTGACGGTAGAGCGTCGAGCAATAGGGGCAGATGATTTCATCGCGGTCGCCCATGTCGAGAAAGACATGCGGATGGTCTTGCGGGGGCGTGGCGCCCACGCACTTGAATTCGTGCGCGCCGATTTCGATCATCGGCAGGCCGGGATCGTTGTGAAAATGGGGAACGACGGTGTCTGCCATGTTTTATTAGTGTCCTCGCGCGCTTCGCGTCCAGGTGCATCGTCAGGCCGCACAATATCGGAGCGTCGGGTCGATTCCTAGACATCGATGGTAAAAAGCCTCAAATACAAATGCTTCAATCGCGATTACCACTGCCAGCCACGGCCAGATATGGTCGAGACCATGCCCTCATTCCATCACGGTGCAGTCGAGATCGCCTTCCTTGACGAGGGCGAGGGCGAGCCGATCGTGCTCATCCACGGCTTTGCCTCGACCAAGGAAGTCAACTGGGTGCGGCCGGGCTGGGTTGTAACGCTCACACGCGCGGGCCGGCGCGCGATCGCGCTCGACAATCGCGGCCATGGCCAATCGAGCAAGCTCTACGATCCGGCGGAATATCACACCGGCCGCATGGCCGGGGACGTGCGCGCGCTGATCGATCATCTGAGGCTTAGCCGCGTGGATGTGATGGGCTATTCCATGGGCGCGCGCATCGCGGCGTTCCTGGCGCTCGATCATCCCGATCGGGTGCGCGCGGCGATCTTGGGCGGGCTGGGCATGAGTCTGATCGATGGAGCGGAGCTGCCGGAGCGGATCGCGGACGCGCTCGAAGCGCGCGACATGGCCGACGTGACCTCGGAGCAGGCGCGCCTGTTTCGCGCCTTCGCCGAGCAGACCAAATCGGATCGCCGGGCGCTTGCGGCCTGCATCCGTGGCTCGCGCCAGACGCTTTCGCGCGCGCAAGCCGCCGCCATCCATGTCCCCGTACTGGTCGCGGTCGGCACGAAGGATATGATCGCGGGATCGGCCGAGCGGCTTGCGGCGCTGATCCCGGGCGCGCAAGCTCTTCCCATCCCGGAGCGCGACCACATGCTGGCGGTGGGGGATAAGGTGTTCAAGGCGGCGGTGCTGAGTTTTCTGGCCGAGCAGCCCTGATCCGCCCCCCATTATCGAGTAAAAAATATGCTAACGGCCAATGTGTTAACTCGGCATCTTAATAATATGATTCAGGTTCTAATTGCGAACGCCCTTGTTCGTCCCCAAATTATGCTAGAGCATGATCCCGAAAAGTGGGAACCGGTTTTCGGAAAAGATCATGCTCAAACAAGAAGCTAGGGCCTAGTTCCGATTCCACCGAGATGGATAAGGCCCTAGCGATATAATGTAGGCATTTGCTTGGAACTGGGAGGTCCACATGACTCAGAACAAGCGCAAGCTCGCCAAGGCGCTCGATAAGGTCGATCCGGTCTGGCAGCGTATCCGCAGCGAGGCGGAGGATGCGGTGCGGCGGGAGCCGGAGCTTGCGAGCTTCATCTTTTCTTCGCTGCTCCACCACGACACGCTCGAAGCGGCGATCATGCATCGCATCGCCGAGCGGCTCGATCATCCGGACGTTACGGGTGAGTTGATCCGGCAGGCCTATACCGACGCGCTGGAGGATCAGCCGGAGATCGGCGAGGCCTTCCGCGCCGATATTGTCGCGACCGTCGATCGCGATCCCGCCACCAACCGGTTCCTTGAACCCGTGCTCTATTTCAAAGGCTTCCATGCCATCCAGACCCATCGGCTGGCGCATTGGCTGTGGGGCCGGGACCGCAAGGACTTTGCCTTATATCTGCAAAGCCGCTCCTCAACCGTGTTCCAGTGCGACATCCATCCGGCCGCGCGCGTGGGGCGCGGCATATTCCTCGATCACGCCACCGGCCTCGTGGTCGGCGAGACCGCGGTGATCGAGGACGATGTCTCGATGCTGCAAGATGTAACGCTTGGCGGCACCGGCAAAGAGGACGGCGATCGGCATCCCAAGATCCGCCGCGGCGTGCTGATCGGGGCTGGCGCCAAGATCCTCGGCAATATCGAGGTCGGCCAATGCGCCCGCATCGCCGCGGGCTCGGTGGTGCTCAAACCGGTGCCTAACAATGTGACGGTCGCGGGCGTGCCGGCCCGGGTGATCGGGGAAGCATCTTGTGCTGAGCCTTCGCGCACCATGGACCAGCTGTTTCCCGATATCGGACTCTGAACGTTCCGGCGAACGTTCTGCTGTGCTGGCGCGCGGATCGTCCGCATGCTACCAGAGGTGCTAGAGCCTTAGCGGATTTGATGGAATCAGAGCTTGGCTCTAGCTTTTTGTTTGCGCATGATCTTTTCCGACCTTCCTTCGCCCGCCGACCCTGGCTCCGCCGAAGGCGGCTTCGCCGAGGCGAGAGCGGGCTTCGCGAAGGCGGGAAACCGGTTTCCACCCCGGATCAAGTCCGGGGCAGGCTTTTTCGGGATCATGCGCTAACTTTGGCAGCCCGGAGGCCGTGCGCGTGGACTTGCAGGAAATCAAGAAAATCGACGCTTACTTGAAGCGTCTGTTCAGCAATCCGCGCATCCGCGTGCAACCGCGGCCAAAGAAGGACGATTCCGCCGAAGTCTATATCGGCGACGAGTTCATCGGCGTGCTGTTCGTGGACGACGAGGACGCCGACCGCTCGTACAATTTCCAGATGGCGATCTTGGAAACCGATCTGGAATAATTCAATCTATCGTCATCCTGAGGTGCTCGGCCGAAGGCCGAGCCTCGAAGGATGATTGCACCGTCACCCTTCGAGGCTCGCTTCGCTCGCACCTCAGGGTGACGACAGGCCTTTATCGGCCGCTCGGCCGCAGGCTCGCGAGCAATCGATCGATGCCGGCCGCGACGTTGCGCCAATCGGCGAGCCAGTCGCGCGGAAAGCGCACGGTGATGTCGGTATTAGCGATCCGCCGTTCATGCAGGCAGATCCCGGGTGCCGGGCCGTTTCTGCGGGTGCAGCGCATGAGGAAACGCTCGGGTGAAATCCCGTCGTAAAGCAGGTCCTCGCCCTGATAGGGGGTGCCGTTGCGGAATGCCTGCACCAGCAGGCCATCGGGTCCCTCGCGCGGCGCACCATCGGTATAGCGCGGATAGATGGTCTTGAAGCGCTCCGGCGGCGGCGGCGTGCTGTCGCTGATGGCAATGGTCACAAACACGCGGTCGGAGAAGTTCAGCACTTCCGTTGATGCGGGTTTGGCGGCGTGATCGGGCGGCGTCAGCGACGGCCAGAGGAATGCGAGGTCGATGCGCTCCTGTGCGCCTGCGCGCCGCTGCAAAGCGATGCGGATGGCGGCAGGCGGTACGTTGAGCGATATTCCGCCGACTGTGATGGGCAGCGCCGGTGCATCGAGCGCGACCTGGTCCGGCCAGCTCGGCCACAGGATATAGGCGACCGGGCAGCCGGCCAGGCAAAGAACGCCCGCGATCAGTGCCAGCCTGAGTACGAGGCCGCCCAGGTCCCAGCGTGCCGCGGGCGTCCGGTGCCTGATGGCTCTGGCATGGTGGGCAGTTTGGGACATGTTGCAACGGATTTGCAGGTGGTTGGCGCGAATCAACGGCAAGTATGACACGCTGCGGAGCAGGGCGGGCGCCATCGGGGCCGGCGCGTTAACCTTGCTTTAACGATGTTCTGGCGGGCGGCGGCGGCATTTGGGAGATTTCGGGCGATCGAGAGCGGGCCGCCGTCGGCCCTAACCGTGCGCTTGAGTATTTTGAGTACGATGTCCCTTGAGTCCATTCATGCCCTGCTGACGCTGGCGTTCGGCTTTGCCGTGGCGGGAATGCTCGGAAGCTTCTATCAGCTCGTGACTGCGAAGCCGCCAAGCTTCCAATTGCTCGGCGTGCGTGCGCAGCCATCAACGGTGATCACGCTGCCATTTCTGATCTTCACCGCGCCCTTCATCATCATGCGCAATACCATTCGCGGCCGGCAGACCGAAGGCCGGAGCTTCGGCTTTACGACGATGGCGACGGTGGTGGCGGGCTATTGGAGCCTGCTGTCGGGCACGCTGGTGCTGAAAGCGATCAAGACTCTCGGTCTTCTCATCGCGTAAGGCGCACCTCCTCGCCAATCCAAAACGAACATGGCAAGGTCGCGTCCTAGTTTTTCGTTTGAGCATGATCTTATCCAAAAACCGGTTCCCACCACCGGATCAAGTCCGGTGGCAGGCTTTTTTGGGATCATGCTCTCAATGGAGGGCGCGCATGGCGATTTACGAGCTTGACGGGCAGGCGCCGGAATTTCCCGCCGATGGCCGCTATTACGTTGCCGAGAGCGCGGTGATTATCGGCCGCGTGCGGCTCAAGCGCGATGCGAGCGTGTGGTTCGGCGCGGTGCTGCGCGGCGACAACGAATGGATCGAGATCGGCGAGCGCGCGGATGTGCAGGATAATTGCACGCTGCACACCGATCCCGGTTATCCGATCACGGTCGGCGCCAATTCGCTCATCGGTCACAACGTGGTGCTGCATGGCTGCAGCGTGGGCGAGAACAGCCTGATCGGCATGGGCGCGATCATGCTCAACGGTGCGAAAATCGGAAAGAATTCGCTGGTCGGCGCCGGCGCGCTGGTCACCGAAGGCAAGGATTTTCCGGACAATTCGCTCATCGTCGGCGCGCCCGCGCGCGCGATCCGCATGCTCGACGAGAAGGCAATGAGGATGATCGCCGAGGGCGCGGATATCTATGTGCGGCGCGGGCAGCGCTATGCGAAGGGCTTGAAGCGGATTGGGTGATTTTATTTGTGCCCCAAATTGATTCGCACTTTGTCCCTCGCGTTCACAGACCAGAACAGACGCTAGAAATCAGAATTCCAATCGCCTATTTCTTCGCCGGGATCGCGCCATTGGCCTTTATGACGACAGCACCTTCCGGACCGTTGACGAAATCGATGAATGCCTTCACCTGCGGGGATGGCGCGTTCTTGGTGACCAGAAATGAATCGCGCCGCAGGCGATAACGTTCGGCGACGACGTTAGCCTCGTTTGCCGCGACGCGATTGAGCGCAAGGGCTTTTATCTTGCCCTTGCTCTGTTCGACGACGGTCGCGCTGGTCATGCCGATGGCGCCCGATGTCTCCGCCAGCGCCTTGGCCATATCGCCGGCGCGCTCCAGCACTTTTACACTGGTTGAGAGCTTCAGCGCCTTGAAGCATCCAATGCCGCCGCGCACGACTTCGGCGTCGACCTCGCTATCGGGACGCCCGAGAGGAGCGATGGCGAGATCGGAGCCCCCGAACTCCTTCCAATTGTTCTGCCGGCCTTCGTATATCGTGCAGATCTGAGCTTCGGTCAGGCCGTCGATGCGAACCGTCTCGTGGACCGCAAATACAACCGGCGTCATGGCAATGCGGTGCACCGTCATCCCCATTGCGGTGATGTCGGCGACGTTGAGGCCGTGGCTCGCCATTGCGATATCGATCCTGCCGGCAGAGAGCGCCTCAAATCGCGCTTTGGTGCCTAATCCCTTGCCGAGCTCCACCACAATGCTGTGTTTTGCGGTGAAGGCTTTGCCCAATGCTTCAACAAGCGGGGCGGTTCCGGTCGATCCATCGACCATGATTTTTTGTTGGGCGTTTGCAGGCGAGAGGTTCGCCGTTGCCGCCATGACTATCGTCATCGCGATGGCGATTTTCAAACCATGGGACATCATGCACACTCCTTGCGAATTCCGTGCGGTTGCAAATTCTGTGTGGTACGCAGCAGACGCTTAAAAAAAAAGCAGTTGTCGCCGTGTGCCGCGTTGGCGCCCGCAACGTTTTTATTCACGCGCATAATACCAATGGCGATAGATCCGTACTCATACCTCATCCTGAGGAGCGCACACCGATGTCGGGTTTACCCGACATCGGCATACTTAAGTGCGGAAGTCGGCTATAGCCGACTTGCGTGTGCGCGTCTCGAAGGATGGCCAGGTCGGAGCGTGCAGCCATCCTTCGAGACGGACGCCATAGCGCGTCGAAGACGCGCGTTAACGCGCTTATGG
>CAZNSG010000090.1:0-56316 GCA_964575715.1 uncultured Hyphomicrobiales bacterium
ATAGAAATTGACTCTGGATCAAGGACTTAGCTTACCCTCGATGTGGAAGCAGCCAAGGTTCGGGGTTGGATGCAGACGCTGAAAAGACTCACCTTTTTGCGTTCCTCCGCTGTGGTCGCACGAGATGTGTGAATATGACAGGTATTACGGGGAGAGGGGAAAGAGAGCGCGGTTGCAAACGCTGCTTCAACCCGCGAGTTTTTCCATCTCCGCAATAATCGCGGCGCCCATTTCGGCGGTGCCGACCAGCTTGCAGCCGGCCGACTTGATGTCGGCGGTGCGCAATCCCTTGGCGAGCGCAGCCGCGATCGCGCCATCGATCAGATCGGCCTGCTTGCCCATGTTGAACGAATAGCGCAGCGCCATGCCGAAACTGGCGATCATCGCGATCGGATTGGCCACGCCTTGGCCGGCGATGTCGGGCGCGGAGCCATGCACCGGTTCGTAGAGCGCCTTGCGCTTGCGGGTTTTCGGGTCGACATCGCCGAGCGAGGCGGACGGCAGCATGCCGAGCGAGCCGGTGAGCATGGCGGCCACGTCGGAGAGCACGTCGCCGAACAGATTGTCGGTGACGATGACGTCGAACTGTTTGGGGTCGCGCACGAGCTGCATGGCGCCGGCATCGGCCAGCATGTGCTCCAGTTGCACATCCTTGAAATCGCGGGCGTGCGTCTGCGTCACCACCTCGTTCCACAGCACGCCGGTCTTCATCACGTTGCGCTTCTCCATCGAGGTGACCTTGTTGCGCCGCTTGCGCGCCAGCTCGAAGCCGACGCGCGCAATGCGCTCGATCTCGTAGGTGTCGTACACTTGCGTATCGATGGCGCGCTTCTGGCCGTTGCCGAGGTCGGTGATGGTTTTCGGCTCGCCGAAATAAACCCCGCCGGTGAGCTCGCGCAGGATGATGATATCGAGCCCGTCCACCACTTCGCGCTTGAGCGAAGAGGACTCGGCAAGCGCGGGATAGCAGATCGCCGGCCGGATGTTGGCGAACAGGCCCAAATCCTTGCGCAGACGCAGCAGACCCGCTTCCGGGCGCACGTCATAGGGCACCTTGTCCCATTGCGGTCCGCCGACCGCGCCAAAAAGCACCGCGTCGGCCGCGGCTGCCTTGTCCATGGTGGCGTCGGTGATCGCGACCTTGTGGGCGTCGTAGCAGCAGCCGCCGGCCAGCGCCTCCTCGGTCTCGAACGTACCCATGCCATGCGCGTTCATCCACGCGATGAGTTTTTTGAGCTCGGCCATCACTTCGGGACCGATGCCGTCGCCGGGGAGCAGAAGCAGCCTGTGGGTCGCCATGAATGCACGCCTCGCTCACATTAACAACTTCAGTTTGTCATTCCGGAAGCCGAGCGCAGCTCGGCTGTCCGGAATCCATAATCCCGGTGCCAGAGATTACGAACAGACAGGGGTTATGGATTCCGGGCTCGCCACGCCTTCGCCCTTCGGGCTACGGCGGGCGCCCCGGAATGACAGCGGAGAGGAGTGCTATCGGGCGGCGCGGGGATTGGCAAGGCGAGAGGTTCGGCGTCATAACGGGTCAACCTTGGTGCAGCCCCAAAGCCTGGTACGGACCCCGCAGCTCATGACCGCCATCGCCCTTGCCTTTGCTGCGGCTGCCTTTCTCGGCGCAGCGCTGGTGCTCACGCAGTTCGGCCTGCGTTATGTGGCGCCGCTGCCCGGCGCGGCGATCAGCATTCCGGCGTTTACGCTGGCATTCATTTGCGCGGCGCCCCTGCTGCTGCGCGGCGAAACCATCGTATGGAGCGCGGTGCCGATCTTCGCCGCCGTCGGCCTGGTGTTTCCGGCGGTGCTCACCCTGCTCACCTTTGAGGGCAACCGCCTGCTCGGGCCGGTGATCACCGGCGCGCTCGGCAATCTCTCGCCGCTGTTCGCGGTGGCGCTGGCCGTGATCGTGCTGGGCGAACCGTTGCGGCCGCTGCAGCTGGCGGGGCTCTTGGTGATCGTGGCCGGCGTGGTGGTCATCACCGTGACGCGCCCGGCCGATGTGCGCGACTGGCGCCACTGGACACTGCTGCTGCCGCTCGCCGCCGCCGCCTTGCGCGGCCTGATGCAGCCCACCATCAAGCTCGGGCTCGAAATTTGGCCGAGCCCGCTCGCCGCAGGGCTGACCGGTTATATCGTCTCCGCGCTGGTGGTGCTCATATTTGCGCGGCTCAAGACCGGCCGCTTTATCGCCGAGGCACCGTTGCACGGGCGGCTGTGGTTCGTGGGCGTGGGGATGTGCAACGGGATCGGCGTACTGGCGATGTATGCCGCGCTCGGCAGCGGACCCGTCGCGCTGGTGGCGCCGCTGGTCGCCACTTATCCGCTGATGACGGTGGGCTTGGGCGCGCTGGTCCTGCGAAGGGTCGAGGGCGCTGCGCGGCTCGCCGCCGGATCGGTGCTCACGGTGGCGGGCGTGATATTCCTGCTCGCCGGCTGAGCATGATCCCGAAAAGTGGGAACCGGTTTTCGGATCAGATCATGCTCAAACAAAAAGCTAGAGCCCGCTGAACCAGTTGTAGCCCTGGTCCTCCCAATAGCCGCCGGGATTATTGTTCTGCACGTAAATCGCCGTCACGTGCTTGGGATTCTTGAAGCCGAGCTTGGTCGGCATGCGGCATTTCATCGGGAAGCCGTATTTGCGCGGCAAGATCTCGTCGTCGAACTTGAACGTGAGCTGGGTCTGCGCATGCAGCGCGCTGGGCATGTCGATGGTGGTGGAATAGCCCTCGGCGCACCGGAACCAGACGTATTTCGCGCGCGTGTCCGCACCGAGCCGGCGCAGGAATTCGGCCAGCCGCACGCCGGTCCATTTGCCGATCGCGCTCCAGCCCTCGATGCAGATGTGGCGGGTGATTTGCGTCTCCAGCGGCAAGGCATAGAGCTGCGCGAGCGTCCACGGCTCCTTGTTGTCGATCAGCCCGCCGACCTCGAGCTTGAAATCGGCGCCATCGACCTCCGGCGCCTCGTCCTCGGGATAATAGGCGTTGAACGGGAACGGCCGCGTGATCGCGCTTGCGGGATAGCTCGGCGCGAGCTTGTTGGGATCGAACAGCCAGGCCTGCACGCGGTCATTGAACCGCGAGATTTTCAGCAGCACGCGCTCGGCGGAATTGCCATCGACGATGTCGCACCCGGCGAGCACCGCAAGCGCGCCCAGCGACATACCTCCGCGCAGGAACAGCCGCCGGGACGGTGCGGGCAAGAGCTTCGCAGCATCCTTGATCAGCAGCTTGGGATCGACGCCGGGTATGGATCTGCGGATGCGCGACATTGATTCATTCCTAGCGGCCGGTGATCATGGCACGCAGGCTCTTGGGCACGACGATGGCGAGCGCCACGTGCACGATCACAAAGCCGACGATCGCGGCCATGGCAAAGAAATGCACGTAGCGCGCCCCTTCGTAGCCGCCGAACACGGCGGCGAGTTCCTGCAGCTGCACCGGTTTCCAAAGCGCAAGGCCCGACAGTACGACGATAAGTCCGGCAACGATCACGCCGGCATAGAGCAGCTTCTGAATGGCATTGTAGACCGAAAGATCTTCATACGAGAGCTTCAACGTGAGCGCCGCCTTGGCGTCGGCGATCACCTCGCGCAGCCGGATCGGCAGCAGCTTGCGCCGGAAATGGCCGGTCGCCAGACCGAGCACCCCATAGACCAGCCCGTTGATCGCCAGCAGCCACATGCCAGCGAAGTGCCAATTGAGCGCACCGGCGAGCCAGCCGCCGAGCGTGATCTGCGGGGGAAATTCGAACGCGAACAAGGGCGAGGCGTTGTAAATCTGCCAACCCGAGCCGATCATCACAACCATCGCAAGCGCGTTGATCCAATGCGTGATGCGCAGCCAGAGCGGGTGAATGCGGCGCGCCGCAGGTGCGGGGGCCGTGCCGCCGATCCCGGCCGTTGTCGTGGTCATGGACGTTTGAGTCATGGACATTGCGTTAGCAGATTTCGATAGAATGCAGCATCAGAACTCCGTGACGGGGCCTATCGCTCGTAAGCTAGTGTCCCGAATCCGAAGTTCGCTTGAAATCACAGCACCCGCGTTAGCGAACTTCGGATTCAAAGGGACTCTAGTAATCTATGATTCTAGTGTGGTTTTGGTTCAGAAGTTCCCTTGACGGACTAAGCCGCGGGGATGAAGGGAACTTCTGAACCACCACACTAGAGGCACACCATGACTAACACCGGAACGGGCCGTTTTTTCGAAGATTTCAGTCTTGGTCAGGTTCTGCGGCACGCCACTCCGCGCACGGTGAGCATCGGCGATACCGCGCTCTATCTCGGACTGTTCGGCTCGCGTTTTGCGCTGCAATCGTCCGATGTCTTCGCGCGCGCCATCGGCTACCCGCGTGCGCCGGTCGACGATCTGCTGGTGTTCCACCTGGTGTTCGGCAAGACCGTACCCGATGTCTCGCTCAACGCGGTGGCCAATCTCGGCTATGCCAGCTGCCGTTTCCTTGCCCCGGTGTTTCCCGGCGACACGCTGTCGGCAATGTCCGAGGTGATTGGATTGAAGGAAAACTCCAACCGCAAGACCGGAATCGTGTATGTGCGCTCGCGCGGCTTTAATCAGGAAGGAATTGAGGTACTCGATTACGTGCGCTGGGTAATGGTGCGCAAACGCGACGAAGCGGCGGCAGCGCCGCAAGAACATGTTCCAACGCTGCCCCTCGCGGTCGATGGTGGCGCGCTCGGCGGTGCTTGCCCGCGAATCGATGTCAGCGCTTACGATTTCACGCTTGCCGGCAGTCCGCGCCGTTTTGGCGACTATGCGATCGGCGAGAAGATCGACCATGGTGATGGAGTGACAATCGAGGAGGCCGAACACCAGATCGCAACGCGGCTCTACCAAAACACCGCGCGCATCCATTTCAACCAGTTCGCTGCGGCGCAAGATCGTTTTGGCCGCCGACTGGTCTACGGCGGGCATGTCATCTCAATTGCGCGCGCGCTCTCGTTCAATGGGCTCGCCAATGCTTTTCACATCGCTGCCATCAATGCTGGGCGGCATGTTGCACCGCTGTTCGCGGGTGCTACGGTTTACGCCTGGTCGGAGGTGCTCACGAAATGCGAACTGCGCGGGCGCGATGATGTCGGCGCGATCCGGTTGCGCACCATCGCCGCTGAAGACAAGCCCTGTAATGATTATCCATGGAAGGTTGCCGACGATTATAATCCGGCTGTGAGACTCGAGCTCGACTATTGGGCGCTCATCCCGCGTTGAAATGGTAATACCAACGGCGATAAGTAATGACCGTCATCCTGAGGTGGCCGCCATAAGCGCGTTAACGCGCGTCTTCGACGCGCTATGGCGACCCTCGAAGGATGAGCGCCCACCGATCTCGGGTTTACCCGAGATCGGAATTTGGATGCGCAAGTAGGCCAAGACCGACTTGCGGTGGCTCGCTTCGCTCGCGCCTCAGGGTGACGGAGATGAGTCAGTGATTGCTGCCGCTGGTATAAGAGCTAATCAGCCCGCGCTCACGCGCATATGCTCCACCAACTGCTGCGCATAGGGTGGCAGAGCATCGAAATCCCGCACGCAGATCGTGAGTTCGCGCAGCGCCCAGGCATCGGTGAGATCGACCGCCTTGATCGCCATGCTGGCCGCCGCCCGCCGCACCGTCGTGGCCGGCACAATGCCGACGCCGACATTGCATTCAACCAGCCGGCAGACCGCGTCAAAACTGCGCAATTGCACCCGCAGCTTGAGCGGACGCCCGACCCGGCCGGCTTTGTCGGCGAGAAATCGCTGCAGCGCGCTCGCCCGGTCGAGCCCGACAAAATCATGGTCGAGAACATCGGCAAATCCGATCTTGGACCGGCGCGCGAGCGGATGATCGCGCGCAACCACGAGCACGAAACGGTCGCTGCGAAACGGATAGGTCGTCAGCCGGCCGGCATCGACGGTTCCAGCCACGATGCCGATGTCGCCAACGCCTTCCGCGATGAGGCCGACGATTTCGTCGCTCAAGCGCTCCTCGAGATCGACGCTGACATGCGGATGGGCATTGAGGAAGGAACTAAGCGTCTCGGGCAAAAACTCCGTCAAGGCGTTGGTGTTGGAGAGCAACCTGACCTGGCCGGTTAGTCCGCCCGCATAGGCGCCGAGATCTTCGCGCAATCGTTCGGCCTGCGCCAGAATGACGCGCGCATGCTGGAGCAGCGTCCGCCCGGCCTGGGTCAGCGTGACGCCATGACGGCCGCGCACGAGCAACGGCGCACCGAGGGCTTTCTCCATGTTGCGGATTCGGGTGCTGGCCGCAGCGAGCGCGAGGTGCGCGCGCTCGGCGCCATGGGTGATGCTGCCGGCCTCGACGACATAGCGGAAAAGACTGAGATCGGTGAGATCGAATCGCACGAGAAGACATCCTTCGTATCTTACGAAGTCAGACTATATGAAATAATCATTGTTAGCCGTATTTTCTATGTCATGATTCGTCAATAACGAAGCGACGTCAAGAAGCCGATTGGCGGCTTCTGCCGCGCCGGTTCAAGCGGACATTTGTGAACATCCCTGCTTGCGGCACGTTGCGACCGCGACAGGCATCACATAAGAGATTGCCACCGCACTGAGATAACACATGGCTGATTCCGTGGCCCCTGTTGAGCGACCGCTCTCACCGCACCTGCAAATCTACCGCCCCACGCTGACGATGGTGATGTCCATCGTTCACCGGATCACCGGAGCTGCGCTCTATTTTGGCACGCTGCTGCTGGTGTGGTGCTTGATCGCGGCGGCGGCGGGCCCCAACGCCTATTCCGCGGTGCAGTGGTTCATGGAGACTTTGCCCGGACGTCTGATCCTGTTCGGATATACCTGGGCGCTATTGCATCACATGCTTGGCGGCATCCGGCACCTGATCTGGGATCTGGGCTATGGCTTTGGGCCGATCGAGCGCGAATGGCTCACGGTGGTGGCATTGGTTGGTTCGGTTGCATTGACGATTCTGCTTTGGCTTGTCGGCTATCTTGTGATGGGTGGGATCTGATGGCGGACCACGAGCACGTTACCATGCGCACACCGCTCGGCCGCGTCCGCCACCTGGGCTCGGCACGATCGGGAACCCAGCATTTTTGGCGGCAGCGATTGACGGCGGTCGCCGACGTGCCGCTCACCATCGCGGCCGTGGCTATTATCGTTTCCCTATTCGGGCGCAATCACGCCGCCGTGGTGAAAATCCTTGGCTCGCCGTTTGTCGCGATCGTGATGCTGCTGTTCATCGTTACCAGCCTCTATCACATGTGGCTCGGAATGCAGGTCATCATCGAGGATTACGTGCATGACGAACGCCTCAAATTCATGACGCTGATGGCCAACACGTTCTTTTGCTGTGTGGTCGGAGTCACCGCGGTATTCGCCATACTCAACTTGTCATTCGGAGTATGAGTGATGGCGGATATCGCCAACAAAGCTGCGCCTAAGATCAACGGACGCGCATTTGCGATCGAGGATCACAGCCATGATGTCGTGGTGATAGGCGCCGGCGGCTCGGGCCTGCGCGCGGTGGTCGGCGCCAGCGAAGCGGGGCTGAAAACGGCCTGTATCACCAAGGTGTTTCCCACCCGTTCGCACACGGTTGCGGCGCAAGGCGGCATCGCGGCCGCGCTCGGCAACATGGGCGAGGATGACTGGCGCTGGCATATGTATGACACGGTCAAGGGTGCCGATTGGCTCGGCGACCAGGACGCCATCGAATATTTGTGTCGCGAAGCGCCGGCCGCGGTCTACGAGCTCGAACACTGGGGCCTGCCGTTCTCGCGCCGCGAAGAGGACGGCAAGATCTACCAGCGCCCATTCGGTGGCATGACCACGCACTACGGCAAGGGCACCGCGCAACGCACTTGCGCGGCCGCCGACCGCACCGGCCACGCCATGCTGCATACCATGTACGGCCAGGCCTTGCGGCATTCCGCGGAATTCTTCATCGAATATTTTGCCATCGATCTGATCATGGACCAGGAAGGCCGCTGCCGTGGCGTGGTGGCGCTCTGCCTGGAAGACGGTTCGATCCATCGCTTCCGCGCACAGATGACCATTCTTGCGACCGGCGGCTATGGCCGGACTTATTTCTCCTGCACTTCGGCGCATACCTGCACTGGCGACGGCAATGCCATGGTATTACGCGCGGGATTGCCGTTGCAGGATATGGAATTCGTGCAATTCCACCCAACCGGAATTTATGGCGCGGGTTGCCTGATCACCGAAGGCGCGCGCGGCGAAGGCGCTTATCTGGTCAATTCGCAAGGCGAGCGCTTCATGGAACGTTACGCGCCTTCGGCCAAGGATCTGGCCTCGCGCGACGTGGTTTCACGCGCGATGACGGTCGAAATTCGCGAGGGACGCGGCGTGGGCAAGAACAAGGATCATATCTACCTGCACCTCGATCATCTCGACCCGGCCGTTCTGCACGAGCGGCTACCGGGCATCTCCGAAAGCGCGCGCATTTTTGCAGGTGTCGACGTGACGCGCGAGCCGATCCCGGTGCTGCCGACCGTGCATTACAACATGGGCGGCATTGCCACGAACTATCACGGCGAGGCGCTGACGAAGAAAAACGGCAATGCTGACGCTGTCGTGCCCGGCCTGATGGCGCTGGGCGAAGCGGCCTGCGTGTCCGTGCATGGTGCCAACCGGCTTGGTTCCAATTCGCTGATCGATCTTGTGGTGTTCGGCCGCGCGGCGGCGGCACGCTGCGCCGAAATGCTTGCGCCCAACGACAAGCAGCCTGAATTGCCGAAAGATTCGGCCGAGCTTGCGCTTTCGCGCCTCGACAAATTCCGCAATGCGGCGGGTGGCACGCCCACGGCCGAATTACGTTTGAAGATGCAGAAGGTGATGCAGACCAATTGCGCCGTGTTTCGCACCGGCGAGGTCCTGCAAGAGGGTCACAAGCTCATCCATGACACCTTTGCGAGCGTTTCAGACGTTCGTGTCAGCGATCGTTCGCTGATCTGGAATTCCGATCTGATCGAAACGCTCGAATTCGACAATCTGATCGCGCAGGCGGTAGTGACCATGGACTCGGCGCGAAACCGCACCGAAAGCCGCGGCGCCCATGCGCGCGAGGACTTTCCCGAACGCGACGACAAGAAGTGGATGAAACACACGCTGAGCTGGTTGGGCGGCAAGGGCAAAGTGAAGATCGACTACCGGCCGGTGCACACCTACACGCTGACGAACGATGTTGCCTATATCGAGCCCAAAGCGCGCGTCTACTAGCGCATGATCCCGAAAAGTGGAAACCGGTTTTCGGAAAAGATCATGCGCAAATGCAATATGTTAGGAACGCACTTCGATTCCAATTGAACCGAATTAAAGCGCGGTCTCAACCAATCCAGGTCGCCAAATCATGGTCCAGCTGACGCTTCCGAAGAACTCCAAGATCACCGAGGGCAAGGCCTGGAAACGGCCAGCCGGCGCGCGCAACGTCCAGGCGTTCCGCATCTACCGGTGGAATCCGGAGGACGGCGCCAACCCGCGCCTGGATACCTATTTCGTCGATCTCGACGATTGCGCGCCGATGGTGCTTGACGCCCTCATCTGGATCAAGACCAAGATCGATCCGACGCTGACCTTCCGCCGCTCCTGCCGCGAGGGTGTGTGCGGCTCCTGCGCCATGAACATCGACGGCGTCAACACGCTGGCCTGCACCAAAGGCATGGACGAAATCATAGGCACGGTGCGCATTTATCCGCTGCCGCACCTGCAGGTGATCAAGGATCTAGTGCCGGATATGAGTACGTTCTATGCGCAATATGCTTCAATCAAGCCGTGGCTCAAGACCGAAACGCCGACGCCTGAGAAAGAATGGCGGCAGAGCCACCAAGAGCGGCAAGAACTCGATGGGCTTTACGAATGCATTCTTTGCGCCTGCTGCACCACTTCATGCCCGAGCTACTGGTGGAACTCAGACCGCTATCTAGGACCGGCGGTGCTATTGCAGGCAAAACGCTGGATTGTCGATAGCCGCGACGAGGCCACCGGCGAACGGCTCGACGACCTCGAAGACCCATTCCGGCTCTATCGTTGCCACACCATCATGAACTGCGCCAAGGCCTGCCCGAAGGGACTCAACCCCGCAAAGGCGATCGCCGACATCAAGAAAATGATGGTGGAGCGGCAGGTTTAATACCAACTCTCTCCACTCGTCATTCCGGCCGAGCCGCGCCCCAAGTCGGCCTCGGCCGACTTGGGCTCTTTTCAAATCCGATCTCGGGTAAATCCGAGATCGGTGCGGCGAGAGCCGGAATCCATAACCACCAACCGTGATTATGGATTCCGGGCTCGCCACGCCTTTGCCCTGCGGGCGACGGCGGGCGCCCCGGAATGACAAATATTATACCAACGGCGTTAAGCAATGACCGTCATCCTGAGGTGCTCGGCGCGCAGCGCCGAGCCTCGAAGGATGCATGGCCACCGATCTTGGGTTTACCCAAGATCGGCATATTAAGAGCGCAAGTCGGGTAAACCCGACTTGCGATGCCGTCGCCCACCGATCTCGGGTTTACCCGAGATTGGAATTTTAATGCGCAAGTCGGCCAAAGCCGACTTGCGGTGGCTCGCTTCGCTCGCGCCTCAGGGTGACGGGGAAAGTGAGTCATCCGTTCTCGCCGTTGGTATTACTTGTCGAGCTTGAGCTTCTTCCGCCGCTGGCCGAGCGTGCGCAGGCGCAACGCGTTGAGGCGAATGAAGCCCGCGGCGTCGCGGTGATCGTAGGCGACCGCGCCCTCTTCGAAGGTGACCAAATCCTGATCGTAGAGCGAGAATTTGCTCTCGCGGCCGACCACTGCCACATTGCCCTTATACAGCTTGAGCTTGACGCGCCCGCCGACGAATTCCTGGCTCTTGTCGATCGCGGCTTGCAGCATCTCGCGCTCGGGCGCGAACCAGAAGCCGTTGTAGATCAGCTCGGCATATTTTGGCATCAGTTCGTCCTTGAGGTGCGCCGCGCCGCGATCGAGCGTGATGCTTTCGATTCCCCGGTGCGCCGCGAGCAGGATGGTGCCGCCGGGCGTCTCGTACATGCCGCGCGATTTCATGCCGACGAATCGATTTTCCACCAGATCCAGCCGGCCGATGCCGTTTAAGCGGCCAAGCTCGTTAAGGCGCGCAAGCAACGTGGCCGGCGACAATTTCTTGCCGTCGATGGCCATTGCATCGCCGCGCTCGAAATCCACGGAGATGTAGCTCGCCTTGTCCGGCGCATCCGCTGGATCGATGGTGCGCGAATAGACGTAGTCGGGCACTTCCTGCGCAGGATCTTCCAGCACTTTGCCCTCCGAAGACGCGTGCAGCAGATTGGCGTCCACGGAGAACGGCGCCTCGCCGCGCTTGTCCTTTGCAATCGGAATCTGATGTTTCTCGGCAAACGCGATGAGCGCTTCGCGCGAGCGCAAATCCCACTCGCGCCAGGGCGCGATCACCTTCACGTCGGGCTTGAGCGCATAGTATGCGAGCTCGAAGCGCACCTGGTCGTTGCCCTTGCCCGTGGCGCCATGCGCGACCGCATCGGCACCGACCTTCTCGGCAATCTCGATCTGCTTCTTGGCGATCAGCGGCCGCGCGATGGAAGTTCCGAGCAGATACTGGCCCTCGTAGAGCGCGTTGGCGCGGAACATCGGGAAGACATAGTCGCGCACGAATTCCTCGCGCAGGTCCTCGATGAAGATGTTTCCCGGCTTGATGCCGAGCAGCTCGGCCTTCTTGCGCGCGGGCTCGAGTTCCTCGCCCTGGCCGAGGTCGGCGGTAAACGTCACCACCTCGCAGCCATAAGTGATTTGCAGCCACTTGAGGATGATGGAGGTGTCGAGCCCGCCGGAATAGGCGAGCACCACCTTCCGAATGTCGCCTTTGGGCATGGCGCAACTCCAGACACGCGGTCATTCCGGGGCGCCGCGAAGCGGCGAGCCCGGAATCCATAACCACCGAGACGGAGTATGGATTCCGGGCTCCCGCGCTTCGCGCGGTCCCCGGAATGACGAGCCGAAAGATCAGCGCCTGCACAGGCGATGACCCGGAAACGGCGCGGACTATAGGGGGTATGGCTTGCCGCGCAAGGGCACTTAAGGCTTTCAGCTTGGTGTGCGGCGAAAAATGCGTGCTGCGAGCGCGGTGCATTTGCCGTGGATGGCGTTAAAACCAGGCAGCGCAAAACGCTCGATCGTACGTTCCACCGCCGCATCGGAAAATCGCGTCTTCCCCCAGCGATAGATCAAACCATGAGTCAGCCAAATGATCAAAAACGTGAAAACGCCGGAGAATACGACATCGGTGAAAAAATGCGCGCCGAAGGCCAATCGCAATGCGCTCACGCCCGTGGCAAAGATAATCGCCGCACCATACGCCGCCGGCCGCCAAGCCGGGGGACTCAAACTCGCCGGCGCCAGCGTCCAGAACGCGCCCGACGCTTCGCCGCCGACAAACGAGCAGTTTTTTGGACATCCGCCGCGCGGATCCCACCAGGCGGTGAAGCGCTCTTCGCCATTGAATTGCGGCACATCGATCGGCCGCGAGCGCGACCAATATTCCTTGAGCAGCACATTGGTGACGAGACCGGGCGCCAGCGCGAGCGTGGCGATCAGAAACACCAGCGCGCGGCCGGCGATGAGAAGCCGCCGGCGCGGGGATAAGAGCTTGGCCGCGAGCGCAATGACGGCGGGCGCCACCAGCGCTGCCACCACCCACATGGCGGCGTCGCGCAAAAAGCCCAATGTCGGCCACCAGCGCAGCGTGAAATCTTTTTTTGCCGGATCATAGAACGGTGCGGAAATCCGCAGGTCGAACTCGGGCGCAATGCCAAAAGCAAGGCCAACCACGGCGGCAATCGAAATTGCAATCATCAACCCGGTGCGATTCATGGCCATTCGGTCTAGCGGACGCAGGCGGGTCTGCAAAGGTGGCTAGGCGGCCACGACGGGCGGCGATGTCGGTTGTGGCGGCGAGAACACCGGCTTCCAGAAGCCTGCATTCCAGCCGGCGACTGACCAATAAGCAAAACCGGCGGCGATTCCAGCGCCGACGACAATCATCGGATCGTTATAGAACTCATCCGGTTTGAGAAAATCACGCATTGCGAGCCAGCCGATCCAACTTGCCAGCACGCCGTTGGCGGCGTGGAACATCCAGGAACGAAACGCAAAGGCTTCCGAGATCAGAACACCGAGCATCGCCGGCATCAGCATGGCGAAGGCCGCGACCGACATGATCAAAGCCACCGCGGGACCGATGAAGAGCACCGCAAGCACGAAATTTTCCGGCGCTTGCGGATCGGCGGCAATAATTTTGTCGAATTGGGTCCAATTCGCGAAACAGACCACGAAGGCGGCGACCTTCGCTGCAATGAAAACTCCAAGCGGAACCAGCAGGAAGCGCAAGATCATGCGAACCAAAATCATCGCTAGTCCGTCATCGCCATGGCGCGTAGGGCCAGACGCTCGCGGGCGGAGAGCTTTTCGGTCGCGCTCTTGAGCTGGCCGCAGGCCGCCAGGATATCGCGCCCGCGCGGGGTGCGGACCGGCGAGGCATAGCCGGCGTTGAAGATGATTTCGGAAAATTTCTCGATCTGATCCCAGTCCGAACATTCGTATCTGGTGCCCGGCCACGGGTTGAACGGGATAAGATTGATTTTAGCCGGTATGCCGCCGAGCAGGCGCACCAGCGCCTTGGCGTCGGCAGCCGAATCGTTAATGTCCTTGAGCATGACATATTCGAAGGTGATGCGCCGGGCGTTCGACGCGCCGGGATAGTTGCGGCAGGCGTCAAGCAGTTCCTCAATCGGATATTTGCGGTTGAGCGGAACGAGCTCGTTGCGCAACTCGTTGCGAACCGCGTGCAGCGATACCGCCAACATCACGCCGATTTCGGCGCCCGCACGCGCGATCATCGGCACCACGCCGGAGGTGGAGAGCGTGATGCGGCGCTTCGAGATACCAAGTCCATCGCCGTCGGCGACGACCAGGAGCGCATCGCGCACGGCTTCAAAGTTGTAGAGCGGCTCGCCCATGCCCATCATGACGACGTTGGAGATCAATCGGTCGCCCGTCGTTGGCAGACCCGGACTTTCGGCGCGCTTCGACCCAACCCATTCGCCCAGCCGATCGCGCGCCACCATGACCTGGCCGACGATCTCGCCCGGCGTAAGGTTGCGTACCAGCCGCTGCGTGCCGGTATGGCAGAAGCTGCAATTGAGCGTGCAGCCGACTTGGCTCGAGACGCACAGCGTTCCACGATCGGTCTCGGGGATATAGACGCATTCGATTTCGTGCGGCAGCTCGCCGGGATGCTCGCCCGGCAGCCGCAACAGCCACTTGCGCGTGCCGTCGACCGACATCTGCTCGGCCACGATCGCGGGCCGCGCCAGCGTGAAATGCGCAGCAAGCGCGCTACGCAGCGGCTTTGAAACGCTGGTCAACTGTTCGAAATCAGTGGCCCCGCGCACATAGAGCCAGTGCCAGAGTTGCGAAACGCGCATCTTCCGCTGCGTCGGCTCCACCCCAACGCTGCCCAGCGCCTCGCCGAGTGCCGCACGCGAGAGCCCAACCAGCGACGGTTTTACCGGCGCCACATAGCGTTCAAGCGCCGTCTTCTCAATGGCGATAGGATTGACGTTCGGGCGCGCAGAGTCGAGCAAGGTCGTCATGGATGAAAGATCATCGATTATGGATCATCGCGGTCGCCTAGCCGCATTCTAACATAAATAGGCATCGCGGCCAGGACCGCAAACGCTGCCTGCAGGAGCAGTGCCGGTTGCTCAGTTCACTTGCACTCACGCGTAATGCGATCGAGCGCCTGCGGCAGTCCTTTCATTGAAAAGGTATCGGTGCTCTGCAATCCGCGATCCGTCGTGCCCTTGAGCACCAGTTCACCGCCCTTACGCATCGCCTCAATCAGTTTCGTCTCGTCGGCTGTATTCTTGATCCAGACGCCATCGGCCTTGGCAGCCATGGTAAAGTGTTTTCCGCCGATCGAGGCGGTCGCATCTAAACTCGACTTCAGAGGAAAGCTCAGGATAGCCGATACCTCATCCTTGACCTTGTCATGCGGGCGCGAGGTGATGAAAAAATAGGTCGGTTGGCGCGAGCGATTTGACTGTGAGCCACCGGGCCGTGCTGCTGCAAAGCAGATCTTGCGGCCGTCCGCCGCCGCCCAGTAGGCGCCCCAGTTGTCATACTGTCCGAGCAAGGTGGGCCGCGCGTTCGCGGGTACTAGATTCTTAGCCACAGCCGGCTCTGGCGTGTCGGCCTTGGGCATTGGCAAAGGTTTGGTGGCTACCGGCTGGGGCTTCACTTGCGCCGGAGCGGAATCGGTTCCGGGTTTTTGTTGTGCTGATTGCCGCGGCGCCGGCGCGGCCGCTGTTGCGGGCTTCGCGGGGGCGTTTTGCGTCTGCGCCTGACTCAACGGCGGCAGAATGACCACAGCCAAGGCGGCGGTGGTGACGGCAACCAGCGGCAGTAGGAAAAATCGGTTCGCGTTCATCGGGCCTCGCATTGCATCACGATTGAGCGTCTCCATTACATCCGAATAGAGCGAAATAATGAGTAAACTTGGCAACCCGAATGTGCAACAGCCGGTGCTGCACAGGGCTGAAATAATCCGTCCTGGCGCAGTAGACAATCAAAAAATCTATGCCGAAATTGTGTCATTTAGGGCCCCCACCACGCTATCAGGCCTCTCTGTCTCAAGTGCCGGCTATGCGATCCATCGCTTCGGCGAGCTTGACATCGAGTTCGGTCACGCCGCCGGCGTCGTGAGTCGCAAGCGTCACTTCCACGGTCTTATAGACGTTGAACCACTCGGGGTGATGATCGAGCTTTTCGGCGACGAGCGCTGCCCGCGTCATGAACCCAAAAGCCGCGTTGAAATCAGGGAATACGAACTTCTTGGTGAAGGCGTCGCGGCCAGTCGCCTCGCTCCAGCCAGCCAGCTTGCTAAGAGCGGCTTTGCGCGCCGCACCGGTCAATTTCTGCCGCATCGCGATCTCCTTCGCAAAATGATTAAATCGTCTCAGGCCTACACTATGACGCGGCATTCTCGAACAGCGCGCGGCGCCGCTCGATCGGCACATTGTGACCGCTCCCGAGCACCCTCGCAAATCCACGCGATGATATTATCTGCTATTCGGCGCTTTCCAATGCAGCGATCGAGGCTCCCATGCTCTGGTCGGTCAACATCGGCTCAATCGCAGGTACGGCGATCCGCATTCACGTCACCTTCCTGCTCTTCCTGGTCTGGATATTTGTTGCGAGCTATGTATCGGGCGGCGCGGCGGCGGCCTGGAGCGGGCTTGCGTTTATGGTGCTGCTGTTCGCATGCGTACTGGCGCACGAATTCGGCCACATTTTCACCGCACGCCGGTTTGGCGTGCGGACGCCTGATGTGACATTGCTGCCGATCGGAGGCGTCGCCCGGCTCGAGCGCATTCCGGAAAAGCCGAACGAGGAATTTCTCATTGCCATCGCCGGGCCGCTGGTCAATGTCGCGATCGCCATTTTCCTTGTGATTATTGCGGGCGCCAACCTCAGCGCCGATCATCTCGCTGCCATGGAGAGCAGCAAGATTGCACTGGTCGATCGCCTGGCCGTGGTAAATCTGTTCTTGGCGCTGTTCAATATGATCCCGGCCTTTCCCATGGATGGCGGGCGAGTGCTGCGTGCACTTTTGGCAACTCGGCTCGGGCACGTGCGGGCGACGGAAATTTCCGCCACCATCGGTCAGGCATTTGCGTTCGTACTCGGATTCGCCGGGCTGTTATTCAATCCGATCCTGATATTCATCGCGATTTTCGTCTATCTTGCCGCGGCTTCCGAGGCGCAACTGGTCGCACTGCGCGCGATGTCGCGCGATGTGCCGGTGGGCGCCGCGATGATGACGCAGTTTGCCCGGCTCACGCCCGAGGCGCATATCGATGAGGCGATCGAGACGCTGCTGCGCACCAGTCAAAGCGAGTTTCCGGTGGTCGATGGCGCCGGCCGGCCGCTCGGCCTGCTCGGCCGCGGCGATCTCATTCGCGCCCTTAAGACGCTGGGCCCTGATGCCCGCGTATCGGAGGCCATGAGCCCGACCATGCCAACCGTGAGCCATCGTCGCTGCCTCGACGACGCTTTTCGCATTCTGCAGGAAAAATCGGCGCCGGCGGTCGGCGTGGTCGACGCCCAGGGCAGTCTGGTCGGCTTGGTGACATCGGAGACCGTGGGTGAGATGCTCATGGTGAACAAGGCTTTGCCCAAGGGCAGCCGGCTTGGCCCATGGAGTCGCCCTGCCGGGGTATGATACGTATTTCACCTCATGAGACCCTCGTATCGCCGCATGTCCGCAGCTGCCGTGGTTGTAAATCGCGACCGATCAAGCCAATCGGCCAAGCTCGACTGGAGCCGCCGCTTGCGAATGCTGCTGCGGCATGTCTGGCTGCTGAGCATTGCCGCGGTGTTTGCGCTCTCCGGAACGGTGGCGGTGGCCTACTACATTGTCTCACAGCCGACGCATCTGAAAATCGCCGTCGGCCCGCCCGAGAGCGATGACTTGCGCGCGGTGGAGGCCATCGCTAATCAGCTCAAGCGCGAGCGCAGCCATTTTCGTCTGAGTACCATCGAGGTCGGCGGGCCGATGGAAGCCGCAAAAGCGCTCGATAGCGGCGAGGCCGATCTCGCGGTGGTGCGGCGCGACCTCGGCATGCCGAAGGAGGGATCCGCCGTCGCCATCCTGCGCAAGAATATCGTTGTGTTCTTCTTGCCAGCCGCACCACCCGAAACGAGTAAGGAAAAAGTCCCGCCGGACGCGCGCAAGGCTAAATCAGCCGGCAAGACCAAGACTGCCAGCAAAACTGCTAACAAGACTGCCAAGAAGAAATCCAAGGCCGCGAACGATGAAAGTGAGGACAAGGAGGAGAAGACCGACAAATCCGAAAGGATCGCGGACCTCCTCGGCAAGCGCATCGGTGTGATCGGGCGCAGCCAAGCCAACGTCGATTTGCTTAAGATCATCCTGCGGCAATACGGCATATCATCGGATAAGGTCATCGATCTCAAGCCGGCGGACGATCCAAAGCAAATCCCCAATTCGCCGGATAGAATAATCGTCATTCATTTCGATCCGTTCAATGTCGCCGCCGGAATCCGGGAGAACCAGGTTGACGCCATCCTGGCCGTAGGCCCGGTGAGCAGCTCGATCACCGCTGCCGCGATTGCCGCCGCCACACGCGGCAAGGAAGGGCCGACATTCCTTTCGATCGGCGCTGCCGAAGCGATTGCCCAGCGTCATCCCATCTATGAGGCGACGGAAATCAAGGCCGGCGCGTTTGGCGGCGCACCGCCGAAGCCGGAGGAAGACATCGACACCATCAGTTTCTCGCACTACATCGTCGCGCGCAAAGCGCTGAACGAGCAGATGGTGGGAGATTTTACGCGGCTCCTGTTCTCTATTCGGCAGAGCCTGGCGGCCGAATTGACATCCGACAAGAGCGAGATGACATCGGCGCTCAAGATCGAAGCGCCTTCCACCGACAAGGACGCCACCGTGGCGGTGCATCCGGGCGCCGCGGCCTACTTCACCGGCGATCAAAAGACATTCTTCGATCGTTACAGCGATCTGTTATATTGGGGTTTGATGTTGTTCTCATTCTCTGGCTCCGCCATTGCGGGAATCGTGGGCCTCACCAAGATTGACGATCGCGTGCGCCGGCTCAAGGCGCTTGATCGCCTGCTTGAATTGACCAAGTCGGCACGCCATGCCGAAACGGTCGAAGCACTCGACCAGCTGCAGGCGGATTCGGATCAGATCCTTGGCGAGATGATCGTGGAAGTCGAACACGATACGCTTGACGAGACCGCGCTGATGGCCTTTTCGGTCTCGCTTGACCAGGTGCAGCTTGCGATCTCCGAGCGCCGCGGCGTCCTGCTGGGATATCCGGTAAGGGCCTGAACAGCCTTTGCATCCAATGCGAGGCCCACCGAAGTCCGCCGCACGCCCGGCATTGATGGCGAGCTGGCGCCAAAGCGGGCGCTGACGACATTTAGTCGCAATCTTGCAGATGATCTTGCCTGGCCCTGCAATATGAAGCGGCGTTAGCAGTTGCCATCCGATCATTCGTGATTATATTGCACCGCAATAGTCGCGGGCCCGAGATGGCCCGCGCTGGCTTTTCAGGATCCAGATGAATTTACGTAATATTGCCATCATCGCCCACGTCGACCACGGCAAGACCACGCTGGTCGACCGGCTATTACAGCAGTCCGGCTCGTTCCGCGAGAACCAGCGGGTGGTCGAGCGCGCGATGGATTCCAATGACTTGGAGCGCGAGCGCGGCATCACCATCCTTGCCAAGGTAACCTCGATCCTCTGGCAGGACACCCGCATCAACATCGTCGACACGCCCGGCCACGCGGATTTCGGCGGCGAGGTCGAGCGCATCCTCAACATGGTGGATGGCGCCATCGTGCTGGTGGACGCCGCCGAGGGCCCGCTGCCGCAGACCAAGTTCGTGGTGTCGAAGGCACTCAAGATGGGGATCAAGCCGATCGTGGTCATCAATAAGGTCGACCGCTCCGACGCACGGCCGAGCGAGGTGGTGAACGAAGTGTTCGACCTGTTCGCCGCGCTCGACGCCACCAACGAGCAGCTCGATTTCCCAATCCTCTATGGCTCGTCCAAGGAAGGCTGGATGGCGGCGAGGCCCGAAGGCCCGAAGGACCAGGGCATGAAACCGCTGTTCGACCTCGTGCTGCGCCACGTCCGGCCGCCGCAGGTCGAGGATGGACCGTTCCGCATGCTCTGCACTATCCTGGAGGCCAACCCCTATCTCGGGCGCATCGTCACCGGCCGCATCACCTCGGGCTCGGTCAAGCCCAACCAGATGGTCAAGGTGCTCGACCGCGATGGCAGGCTCGTCGAGGAAGATCGCGTCACCAAGGTGCTGGCATTTCGGGGGCTGGAGCGCACTGCGGTCGAGGAAGCCGAAGCCGGCGATATCGTCGCCATCGCCGGCCTGCCGGAGGCGACCGTCTCGCACACGATCTGCATGCCTGAAATCGAGCAGCCGCTGCCGGCGCAACCGATCGATCCGCCGACACTGGCGATGACGTTCCGCATCAACGACTCTCCGCTCGCCGGCACGGAGGGCGACAAAGTGCAGAGCCGTGTCATCCGCGAGCGGCTATTGCGCGAGGCGGAAGGCAACGTAGCGCTGCGCATCGGCGAATCGCTAGAGAAGGATTCCATGGAGGTCGCGGGTCGCGGCGAATTGCAGCTCGGCATTTTGATCGAGACCATGCGCCGCGAGGGCTTTGAGCTGTCGGTGTCGCGCCCGAAGGTGCTGCTCAAGGACGATCCCGCGACCGGCGAAGTGCTGGAGCCGATCGAGGAAGTCGTAATCGACGTCGACGAGCAACATTCCGGCATTGTCGTGCAGAAAATGTCTGAACGGCGCGCCGACCTGGTCGAGATGCGCCCGTCCGGCGGTGGTCGCGTGCGCCTGGTGTTCTATGCCCCGACCCGCGGCATGCTCGGCTATCAGGGCGAGCTGCTGACGGATACGCGCGGCACCGCGGTCATGAATCGCCTGTTTCACGGCTATGCGCCACACAAGGGCGACATCGAAGGACGCCGCAACGGTGTCCTGATCGCAAACGAGCCCGGCGAGGCGGTCGCCTATGCATTGTGGAATCTGGAGGATCGCGGCCCGATGATGATCGAGCCCGGATCGAAGGTGTACCCCGGCATGATCGTGGGCGAGCACACGCGCGGCAACGATCTGGTGATCAACGTCCTAAAAGGCAAAAAGCTCACCAACATCCGCACCACCTCCAAGGATGAAATGGTGCGGCTCACGCCGCCGATCCGCATGACGCTGGAAAAGGCACTCGCCTATATCAACGACGACGAGCTGGTTGAGGTGACGCCGAAATCGATCCGCCTGCGCAAGAAACTGCTCGATCCGCACGAGCGCAAGAAGGAAGATCGCCGCAAGGAAGCGGTGTAGGTGTAACGATCAAACCCGCAAACCGAAGGCCGTCTCAGATTGGGACGCCCATGGGGGGCAGATCGAGCAGCAACGCCTGACCAACGATCGAATTAAGGACAGCGCCGCGCAATTTCTCCGGCAAGCGTGTCGCCCGCGCCACACATCGTTTTAGCGCTTATCAATCGGTGATTTTCTCATGACTATGCGGCTCCTATCCGCCATATTCGGCCAAAATAATCCACACCGTTAACTTTTGATTAAAAGCGATACTTGTAGGGCGCCGAGCCGCTTGCTTCTATCGCGGGATGAGCACCGTCCTGATCGAAATCCGCCGCGCCAAGGCGGCTGATGCCACCGCCGTAGCGGAAACGCATGACGAGGCTTGGCGTGCGGCCTATCGCGGAATCATTCCAGGCATTGAGCTCGACAAGCTGATCGGCCGGCGCGGTCCGGAATGGTGGGACAGCGCAATTCGCAAGGGCAGCCGGATTGCCATCCTGGCCTTCGGCGACAAGATCGCCGGCTACACAAATTATGGCCGCAACCGTGCGCGCAGCCTGTATTACGACGGCGAAATCTACGAGCTTTATCTGCGCCCGGAATACCAAGGCCTCGGCTTCGGCCGCCGACTGTTTACCTCCGCCCGCCGCGACCTCGGCCAGAGTGGCATGAAGAGCCTGGTGATCTGGGCGCTCTCGGACAATGACTCGGCGGTGGAATTCTATCGCGCCCTCGGCGGCCGCGCGGTTGCACGCTCTTCGGAACGCTTCGGCGGCCGTACGCTCGACAAGGTCGCGTTCGCCTGGAACGGCTAGAGCATGATCCCGAAAAGTGGGTACCGGTTTTCGGAAAAGATCATGCTCAAACAAAAAGCTAGAGCCCGGCTCTGATTCCATCAAGACGGATAAGGCTCTAGAACTCCAATATCAACCGTTTCGGCATTTTCAAAATTCAGGCACCGGCAGGCCTGCGAGCGCGCACGTCGCGCGTAAGGTGTTGAGCATGAGACAAGCGATGGTCATGGGCCCGACCCCGCCTGGCACCGGGGTAATCGCATTCGCCACCTGAGACGCTTCGGCAAAAGCAACATCGCCGACGATCCGCGTCTTGCCGTTCGCCGACACGCGGTTGATGCCGACATCGATCACCACCGCACCGGGCTTGATCCAATCGCCGCGTATGGTTTCCGCGTGCCCAATCGCGGCGAACAGCAAATCGCCGCGGCGGCAGACCGAGGGCAAATCGCGCGTCTTGGAATGCGCGATGGTCACCGTCGCGTTCTCCTGCAGGAGAAGCTGCACGAGCGGCCTGCCGACAATGTTGGAACGGCCGACCACGACCGCATCGAGGCCCGCCAGGGAGGGTTGCACGGTCTTGGCCAGCAGCACGCAGCCCAGCGGTGTGCACGGCACAAGCGCCGGAAGGCCGGCCGCGAGCCGCCCGACGTTGGTGGGATGGAAGCCATCGACGTCCTTGGCCGGATCGATGGCGGCGATGATCTTCTGCATATCGATGTGCGTGGGCAGCGGCAATTGCACCAGGATGCCGTTGACGCTGGGATCGGTGTTGAGACGGCCGATGAGGGTGAGCAATTCGGCCTCGCTCGTGTGCTCGGGCAGCGTATGGTCGAACGAGCGCATGGCGCTGGCGACGATCATTTTCTTTTTGCTTCCGACGTAGATCTGGCTTGCCGGATTGTCGCCGACCAGCACCACGGCGAGCCCGGGAATGATGCCGCGATCGCGCGCCAGGCGGTGCACGGCGTCCGCCACCTTGCCGCGCAGTTCGGCGGCAATCATCTTGCCGTCAATGATCTTTGCGGTCATGCGCCTTGAGCCTTTGCAAGTCGCTCCAGTGCGGTGGCGAGCATCATACCATCGCCCGCGATCATGAGACGCTTGACCCTCGCCGTGGCCCCCGCGATCAAACTCACGCGCCGCGGTGCGACATCAAGAGCATCCGCCAATAACCGCATGAGTGCGTCGTTCGCCTCGCCTTCCCTCGCGGCGGCGCGCACCCGCGCCTTGAGCACGCACCGTCCATCCGCAAGCTGCTCGATCCCATCGATCCCATCGCGTCCGCCCTTTGCAGTCAATCGAACCACGACAACGACCCCGCCCGCAACAACGCTCCAAGGCCGCCCCGCGATCACGCAGTTCAAAATACGTATGGATAGATGTAATTGACGATCACCCTGTCGATGAAAATGATGATGAGGAAGAGGATAATGGGCGAAATATCGATCCCGCCAAGATTCGGCATGAATTGCCGGATCGGGCGCAGTGCCGGCTCGGTAATTCGATAGAGGAATTCGCTGACCGTTCCGACCAACTGGTTACGCGTGTTGACCACGTTGAAGGCGATCAGCCATGACAAGATCGCGCCAATCACGACAAGCCACATGTAGAACTCCAGAGCGATGCGGATGACGTCGAGCAGTGCGCGCATGGAAGAATCTCTGGATGAATACAGGGGTTGCGGGAACGGGGCGAAGGTAGCCGGTCAAATGGCCGCAAACAAGCCGACCATGCGCCGTAACGGAAGGATATGGACGCTATTTGGGGCGCTAAGTGAGCACCAATCTTGACTCCGCGGACCCTGGGCCGTAAATGGCGCTTACTCGCTCAAAGACTGCGCAGGGCTCGTGGCCAGTGCGCTTTGGCGGGGGCCGTAGCTCAGCTGGGAGAGCGCCTCGTTCGCAATGAGGAGGTCAGCGGTTCGATCCCGCTCGGCTCCACCAGCCTTCGCCGCTGCGCGGCTTCGGCTGGCAAGCCCCCGTCGTACGAAGGCTGCCCGCCGTAGCTTTAGCAAAGGCGGGCTTGTCATTTCAACGGCACACAGCAAATTCCCACTTTGCCGGGAAATGCTCTAACAATCGCTTTCAATTCATGCTGCCCCCGCGCCGGGCAAAGGGCATCGATGACTGCCGACGCTGCGCCGAACGCCTCGCTGATGCGCCATCCGCCGTTTGCCTATTACTGGCTGGCACGGATTTCGGCCACCGTTGCCCTGCAAATGCAGGCGGTCGCCGTGAGCTGGCAATTGTACGAACTGACCCGCGATCCGCTCGATCTCGGGCTGGTTGGGCTTACCCAATTCAGCGCCGCCGCGCTTTTTGTGCTCCTCGCTGGACACCTCGCCGACCGTTATGACCGGCGCCTGATCGTGCGCATTTGTCAGTTTCTCGCCGGATCGGCGGTGGCCATGCTGGCCATGGGGACAGCTTACGGATGGCTTTCACGCGACGCTATTTTGGCAATCGTGTTTGTGATCGGCGCAGCGCGCGCATTCGAGGTAACCACCCTGCAGACGCTGCTGCCCGCCATCGTCCCGCTCCCGATGCTCGCGCGCGCAACCGCCGCATCGTCGTCGGCGACCCAGCTTGCGGTCATCGCCGGCCCGGCAGTGGGAGGCCTGCTCTATGCCGTGAGCCCGATCCTGGTCTACGCGTTGTGTTGTTTGCTCTACTTTTCCGCAGCAATACTGGTGAGCCGGATGCGGATCAAACGGCTACCGCCGATACGCGAGCCGATCAGCTTTGCGGTCCTGTTCGCCGGATTCAAATATATCCGCCACAATCCCATCATTCTGGGTGCCATATCGCTTGATCTGTTTGCCGTCATTCTCGGCGGCGCCACGGCCCTGCTGCCGGTGTTCGCGCATGACTTCGACGCCGGATCCATGGGGCTTGGCTTTCTGCGCGCAGCGCCGGGCGCCGGTGCGCTGTTCATCGCCCTCTTGATGATGCGCAGGCCGCCGCGGCGCGATGTGGGGCGCATCATGTTTGGCGCGGTCGTCGTGTTCGGTGTAGCCATTGTCGTGTTTGCGCTGTCGCCATCGTTTATTGTGTCGATGATCGCGCTTGGCGTGCTTGGCGCAGCCGACATGGTCAGCGTCGTCATCCGCATGACGCTCGTTCAACTCGAAACGCCGGATGCGATGCGCGGGCGGGTGAGCGCGGTGAATTCACTGTTTGTCCAGGCGTCGAACCAGCTTGGCGATTTCCGCGCCGGCCTGATGGCCGCCTGGATTGGCACGATTCCGACGGTGTTGATCGGCGGGATCGGAACCCTGCTCGTCGTTCTGGCGGGCAGAAAATTATTTTCCGAACTCTACCGGGTCGATACGTTCTCGCCGGGGCGCAAATGATGCGGAGCAGAATCAGCCGGCCGCCGTCTGTTGGCGCGGCGCAGACTCGATCCAGTGATCGAGGAAAGCATTGAGCCAATCGCGGCATGCCGCGTCGTGCAGCAGGCGTCCCTCGAAATGCGCGGTGCGCGGCTTGGCTCCCGGCAGTTCCATGCGGGCGTGACCACGCGTGGTCCAGCGGCACATCATGGCGTGCGTAACGTCGACGTGGAACTGCAGCGCGTAAGCCGCCCCGTCGTAGCAAAAAGCCTGCACCGGAAAGGTATCGCCCTCCGCCAACAAGGTGGCGTCGCGCGGCAGATCGAAACCTTCGCGATGCCATTGATAGACATGATCCGGCCATGACGCGCAAACCTCGCGGCCAGCCGCGGTGGGCCGGATCGGATAATAGCCGACCTCGGCATGGCCCTGCGGATGCGGATAGACGCGCGCGCCGAGTTTCTGCGCCAGCATCTGCGCGCCGAGGCACACGCCGAGAAACGGCTTTTGTTCGCTAAGCGGCACGCCAATCCAGTCGATCTCGCGGCGGATGAAATCCTCCCGGTCGTTGGCGCTCTGCGGCCCGCCAAAGATGACGACGCCGGCATGAGCTTGCAATGTTTCGGGCAGCGGGTCGTCGTAGCGCGGGCGGCGAATGTCGAGCGCGAAGCCGCGGTGCTTGAGATATTGGCCGATTCGACCCGGCGTCGAATGGTCCTGATGCAGAACAATGAGAACCGGCAAGCTCATGGCGTGACACCAAAAAATCTAGTGTCCCGAATCCGAAGTTCGCTTGAATTCACAGCACCCGCGTTAGCGAACTTCGGATTCAAAGGGACACTAGAAATGTATGATTCTAGTGTGGTTTTGGTTCAGAAGTTCCCTTGACGGACTCAGAGGCGGGGATGAAGGGAACTTCTGAACCACCACACTAATCCAAAATACTATTAAACCGCACACCGGTTAACATGCGATTGCGGGGCGCAGATGCCGAACCGCTATGTGCCTGACGCGGGGCTCGGCGTGCGGCGTTTTTGCCGCGCCGCAAGAATCTTGAGCAGCAGCGGCCGGGGCAAGATGCGCGGCAGGGATGAAACCATCTTGTTGCCGAGACCGGGCACGACCAGCCGCTGCCCACGCATCAGACCGCGATATCCGGCTTCGGCCACGCGCGCAGCCGATACGGTGAGAAAACGCGATGGCCGACGCTCGATGACGCCGGCTCGGGCGGCAAACTCCGTCTCGACCGGCCCCGGACACAGGCAGGTCACGCGTACATTGCGGGCTTTAAGTTCCTGGTGGAGCGCCTCGCTGAACGAAAGCACATAGGCCTTGCTGGCGTAATAGACCGCCATGCCGGGTCCGGGCAGAAACCCCGCAACGGATGCGACGTTGAGCAGGCCCCCGCGCGTGCGCGCGAGACTGTCGACAAAGGCGAGCGAGAGTTCGGTGAGCGCGCGGATGTTGACGTCAATCATGCTGCGCTGCTCGGCCCGATCGAGCGTGGCAGCCGAACCGATCAACCCGAAACCGGCATTGTTGACGACATATTGCGGCGCAAGTCCCGCGGTGGCGAGTGCATCGTCAATCCGCACCACGGCGTCCGGAATCGCAAGATCGATCGCGAGCACCATCGGCACCGGCCGGCCCGCTGCCTCGATTTCGGCGGCAAGCGCAGTCAAGCGTTCCTTGCGCCGCGCGATCAGCACCACAGCATGCCCGTTGCGTGCGAACAGCCGCGCAAGCTCGGCCCCGATTCCGGCGGAGGCGCCGGTAATGATGGCGACGGGCGTCATGCGCCGGAATTCGACGTACTTCCGACGCGACCTCGCAATGCGATACGTTCGCGCGAGGAGATGCCGAGCAGATCGGCCGCTCGCCAGATCAGATTGTCCTCGAATTCGGTGACACGGCCATCGGCAAATGCGATCTGCCACATCATCACGATGAAGCGTTGACGGCCATCTTCATCAAGCGCGCGATTGAGCACGCGGGTGAAATGATAGAGATCGATCGCCTCGTGTTCCGCCACGGTTGCCGCCTTGACCAGCCTTATGGTTGCGGCGTCATCGAGACCGAAACGTTGCTTGAGCAGGGCCTGCAGTAAATCGCGCTCGACAACGAAGTTATTACCGTCGATCGCCGCCGCGTGGATCAGGAGCGCAGCCGCGGCCAGGCGATAGTCATTCTCTTCAAAACCGCTGGGATGTTTATCGCCGCTGCTTAGCTCGGCAACAAATCTCTTGAACGCGTCGAACATGCGCGGCTCCGGACCTACCCAGCGATTGGGGGTGGCATGGAAATCGCGCAAAGTCCAGTGAGTAAACACCAGGACCGCACCGCGCGGCCATCAAGCGAACTTCTAAACCAGAACC
Source organism: uncultured Hyphomicrobiales bacterium (assembly GCA_964575715.1). Classification (GTDB taxonomy): domain Bacteria; phylum Pseudomonadota; class Alphaproteobacteria; order Rhizobiales; family Xanthobacteraceae; genus PNAI01. The sequence continues at coordinate 27,471 of CAZNSG010000090.1, forward strand.
ACATCTAGCGTTTTTCGCGGCCGACTCACCTCACCGCCACGTAGGGCTGGTTGTGCAAGAGTGAGGCATGGTACTTTTACAGTAACCGGACCGATTGTTCCCAATCGGTTTGAAATCATTTTCGAGAATCCGACGTGTTCAATTCCCTGCGCATGCCTCTCATCATCTTCGCGATCGCGGCCGCTGCACTTGGCGGGCTTGCCGTGATCACGGCGGTCGGTGTCGGCAGGATCGAGCAGGCGCACCCGCCATCGGGACGATTCGTCGAGGTCCAGGGCGGCCGGCTTCATCTGGTCGAACTCGGCGCTGCCGATGCGACCCCAGTCGTGCTCTTGCACGGGGCAAGTCTGAATCTCGGCGACATGCGGCTAGCCCTCGGTAACAGGCTCGCCGCAAATTATCGTGTCATCTTGATCGACCGTCCCGGTCACGGTTGGAGCGACAGGCCTGGCGGCAGAGCCGATGCCGCGCCAGCCCGCCAGGCAAAAATTGTTCACGAGGCGCTGGAGCGGATCGGTGTTCCGCGCGCCATTCTTGTCGCACATTCATGGTCAGGCGCGCTCGCGGCTGCGTTCGCCCTCGACTATCCGCAAAGCGTCGCCGGCCTCGTTCTTCTGGCGCCTGTGACGCATCCTTGGCCCGATAGCTTACCTGAAAGCCTCGTGACATGGCTACTGGCCGGGATTACGCAAAGCGCCGCAACACCGGTTGGCGGGCAGCTTTTTGGACATACTCTCGCGCTTCCGCTCGGGAAGACCCTGCTCAGGCTGGGCGCGCAAAGCGCGTTTGCGCCGCAGCAGCCCCCGCTGGATTATTTCGCGCAAACGGGAGCCGAATTGCTTTTGCGGCCCACCACATTTACCGCCAATGCCCAGGACATCGCACAGATTCATTGGTTTCTGATTGACCAGGCCCCACGATACAAAACAATACAGGCCCCGACCGTGGTCCTCACGGGCGACGCTGACGAGGCGTTGTCACCCGAGATTCATGCCAGGGCGATTGCAACTGCTATTCCGCGCGCCAAGCTCGTGGTGCTGCCCGGCGTCGGGCATATGGTGCATTTTGCCGCGCCCGAACGCGTCATCGAGGCCATTGCTGAAATAGTGAAAGCGAGTGTGCGGCATGATGATCGCGTACCGCGTGCCGAGCGCTAGGCCATCGGCGATGACAACAAAGTAATCACCCGGAATCTGTCTCACCTCGCATGTACCGGAGCCGAAGCCACCGCGGCTTTCCGGGCAACATCATCCATGCGAAGACGGCGGACCATTCCCCCAGCGACACCTACACCGAAAACGTAGATCCAGCCCTCTGTGAAATTAAACAGATAAGAATTCATCAGCGCGCCGACAAAATTCTGGGTCACGACCATGAGCCCAATCCAATCTGGCAAGGTGGTGCCACGAAATAACAACAGCTGCGAGATCCACATGGCCCAAAGCACGGCGATCCCGACAAGTCCAATCTGAATCCCGACTGCAAGCGTCTGCTGGAACGGATTGGTTGTCACTTTTGCCGACACACCGGTTTGGCCGATGGCGGAGCGAGCGAATAGCTTATGCACCGAACCGGTGCCGTGCCCCAAGACCGGCGCCTCAGCGATAAAACCGAGTGATTTTTTCCAGAATTCAGGCCGTTCTCCCGCCCAATTCTGGTCATTTCCGGGATAGGGCTGGACGTTTTCCCACACCGCCGCGGCACGATTCCGCAGATCCGGCGAAACGGCCCAGATGACGATGGATAGCGTCGCACCGGCAGCGACCAGAACGAGCATTCCCGTTGTGTTGAATTTTTTGAACCCCAGCAGCACAAACAGGAGCGGGAGTGGGATGATGACCACAGCTACCGCCTTAACAATGTGAACATCCGTGCTCGTCGTCGCAAGGTAATAAATATTGGCGAGAAAGACCAGCGCGAGCACCAGCATGCCAGCAGCCAGGCCTCGACGCCGGCGGTTGAACAACTCGATTGCAAGAAACAGCAGCGCGAAAATGCAGGTGACGAATTCGTAGATTTGCGTCGTCGCGCTCTTCACCGGCACGCCGACGTCACCCAGGGCCATGGGGGTGCTCCACGGCCACAGCACAAATGTCGAGGAGAGCGCGAGCAACGCCGTACAGGAGGCGAGATAGCCGGCCATAACCCATATGCCGCGGTCGGAGCGGCGGAATTGGATAAAAAGCAGCGGGATTGCCAAAAGTTTGAAGAACGCACCGAATCCGCCAAGCCTCGCGATCCAGCTTACGTCGGCCCAGAGCATGCCGAAGCCGCCAAGAACGAACAAAACAATGGGTAATCCGCCCGCCGGCGTTGCGATCTCCCGCCGGACATCGACGGGGTCGAGAGTGGGAAGCAGCGCCAGCACCCAGAATACAATGAGACCGATCGTCGCCGAAATCGACCAGGGCAGCGACACGGCGACAGCGATTGCGAGGCCGTCGGCTATGCGGGCGAGTCGCATCCGGAAGGGTGGGCGATCAATCGCCAATGCGCTCATCGGGTCACCGTCATTGCTGCTGCTGCTGCCGCTGCTCGCTCCGCCGCGTTCAACAAAGCAAGACCACGTGGCGCACACGCGGGTTTACGAAAATCTCGCCGCGCTTGCGCTCTTTACCGAGCGGCGAAAAACGATCGGATACCTCTCTGCCATAGATTTGACCGACGCCTCAAGTCGGAGCGCGCGCGGCCTTGCGATCGATGACCAGATCGAACTTGATCGGCGGCATGACCGGCAAATCGGCCGGCTTTAATTCATTGGCGGGCATACGCCGGCGAGATGATCGAATGAGCAAGTTCATACCGGTTTTCTGGTGCTGCCGATCAGAAAATGTGTTGGTCGGAATGTCCAAAGTTGGCATGACTCCGATGAATCGCCATGCCCGTTACGTGGTCGCTATCGGAGGAAAAGCGGAGCTAGCGCGGACATCGCGCAACCGGCGCGTTTGACCCGAACCGGTCATTGACTATCCGGGATCACCGCTCGCCTCCGAAGTGCCGTCACAAATTCGCGAGACCGGCAAAAATGCTTCTGTAATACCAACCCGCATAAATATCGTCATTCCGGGGCCACCGATCTCGGGCTTACCCGAGATCGGCAAGCGATGCTGCCCAAGTCGGCTACAGCCGACTTGGGTGCGAAGTCCGCGAGCCCGGAATCCATAATCACGGTCGGTGGTTATGGATTCCAGCTCTCGCCATCGATCTCGGGTTTACCCGAGATCGAATTTCAGAAGTTTCCAAGTCGGCCAAGGCCGACTTGGATCGCGGCTCGGCCGGAATGACTAAATTATGAGAGTTGATGTGATGAGTCCGCGCCCTAATTGATCGCCTTGGCCTTGCGCTCGGATTGAATGAGCAGATCGAAATTGTTTTTAATGAAAGGACTCGCCGGGTCCTTGCGCTTGGCCGCCAGCAGTGTCGCGCGCGCCCGGCGATAATCGCCGCGCAACATGTAGGAATAGCCCTGATTGTTGAGGATCTCCGGTTGCGGGCCGACGATCTTGATGACTTGCTGGTAGGCGCGGTCGGCAAGATCAAAGCGGCGCAGCCGATCGTACGAAGCCGCGAGCCCGAGCCAAGCCTCGGCATCGCGCGGATGCGCTTCGGCCGCTTTGCGGAAATGGCGCTCGGCCAGACCGAAACCGCCTTGGCGGAAATATTTTTTCGCCAGGCTGAGGTCGTCGTTCGGATCGCTGCCGAGCAATTCGGGGGTGTTGGCGGTTGACGCTTCCGGCGCCGGCACCGACCCGGTTGTATCGGGCGCCGCATCCGCCAGGGCGGCGGTCATCTGTCGGTCTTCGCCCAGCGGTGTCGTATCGGTGAAATGGGATGCGGTTCGGCAACCCACCAGCCCGATCAGGCATGCGGCCGTGATAAGCAGGACTTTGGGCATTCCGACTCGCATCCGCACGCGCTCCAATGAAATTTGAAGCTAGGCGAGGATAGTTAAGAATTGCTCGATGGCATCTGAATTGTGCTTTAAGAAATTGAAATACTTGATAATTCCGGGATTCAAGCACATCAGTAATTGCCCAGATGCAGGCGCACGAAGACCGGCAGCATGATCACGACGAAGATCACCGGGAAAATGCAGATCATCATCGGCAGCGAGAGCTTCGCCGGCAGGCTGTAAGCCTTCTCTTCGGCACGCGAGAGCCGCTTGTGGCGCATATCGTCGCTATAGACCCGCAACGCGTCGGTGATGCTCGAGCCAAGCTCTTCCGACTGCTGGATCAAGGTGGCGAACGAGCGCGCCTCGTCAAGCCCGAGACGATCGGCGAGATGGTTGAGCGCGTCGCTCATGGTGCGGCCCGCCCGGATTTCCAGGTTGGTCATATGTATGTTGGCGGTGAGCGACGGATAACTGTCGCCGAGTTCGCGTCCCACCCGATCGAGCGCTGCCTCCATGCTGAGACCTGCATCCGCGCACACCACCAAGAGATCCATAAAGTCCGGAAATCCGGCTTGGTGCTCGTGCCGGCGGACTTTTATCCGGCGGTCGATGTACAAGCTGGGTCCGACGTAACCGGCGATACCGCCAATGACCATCAGAAACCAGTGCACAGAACTGTTCTCTTGCACGGGAGCGAACACGTACACCGCCGCTGCCAGACCGATCGCCGCTACCGTCCGGCCAAAAAAGAAATACCCTATCGCGCGTGGATCGAAGATTCCGGCCTTGATGAGTTTGCTTCGTAACACCTTCGTGTCATCAACACTGCCCGAAGCGTAATGCTTGGTCGCGTATTCGATCAGCTTTTGCGCGAGCGCGAAGCTGGAATGACGCAATGAACGTGAGCGATCATCAAATTCCACCGCCGATGAAAGACCCGCAGCGCGCCGTTTGACCGAGCCGCGTATCTGCACCGCCGCCATGACACAGAAAGCCAGCGTTGCCGCCGCCAGGAAAACCAGCACCGTCAGCATCATGCTATCGCTGTCGGCGCTCATGCTCATGAAAATTTTGACCAAATCCATCGCTCAAATCCTGAAGTTGACCATCTGGTACATGATGATATTGCCCACTGCCATCCAACCACCGGCACAGGCGAGAATGATTTTTGTAATGTCCTCGTGCCACACGCTGCCATAGAAATCTGGCGCCACCAGCTGGACGATCATGAACATGACGATGGGTAGCGAAGATAGAATCAGCGCGGACGCCCGGCCTTCAGCCGCTAAGGCGCGAATCTTGCGGCGCATCTTGAACCGTTGACGAATGACAGCCGAGAGATTTTCGAGAATCTCTCCGAGATTGCCGCCGGTGGACCCCTGTATTGCCACTGCCGTGACAAACAACGGCAGATCGTCCTGGCCGATGCGGAAATAAAGATTGCGCATTGCGGTTTCGAGATCGGCACCATAGGTGATCTCGTCGGCGACGATGCCGAACTCGGTACCGATCGGGTCGGGCGATTCGCGTGCCACCATCGTAATCGCGATGGGCACTGGATGTCCGGCGCGTAGGCTGCGCACGATGATGTCGAGCGCGTCGGGGAATTGTGCGCCAAAGGCCTTCTGCCGGCGCCGGCGCAGGACTTGCAACACCAGCAGCGGCAAGATCAAACCGCAAAATGTCGCCACCAGGAAGGCATCGAGCCATTGCCCGCGAATGAACAGCACTATGCCGAAAGCCGATAGCGCGGCGATCGCGACGATGATCGCCAGCTTGGTCATCTCGATCGATACTCCGGATTGCAGGATGAGCCGGTTGAACGCAATCAGCGGCAGACGAAAATCGCCACCGCTGGTCAGACCGCGTTCACGGCGGAGCTGCATGAGCATGACTTCACGATTCGGCTCGTTCGCCATGAGATGCAGGCGGCGATTGATATTTCTACGATACGATCGAGATGTGAAAAACAAGAGATAGACGCCTTCGGCGAAGAGTCCCGCCGAGACCGCGACCAACAGATAGACGAGGTGGATACTATCGAATTCGAATGACATGAGACTCACAGCGGTTTGCTGGGATCGAAATGGCTGGCGGGGATCTTGATCCCTCGCGCGCTTAACTCTGTGAGGAAGCGCGGGCGCACGCCAGTCGCCTGAAAATGTCCTTCGACCAAGCCGTCCTCGCTGGTCGAGGTGCGAACAAATTTGAAGATTTCCTGCATCTGCACGATATCCCCTTCAAGGCCGGTAATCTCGGCAATGCTAGTGACACGCCGTTTACCGTCGGAGAGCCGCTGGAGCTGAACGATCATGCGGATGGCGGCGGCGATCTGCCCGCGGACCGAGGCGATTGTCATCGGCAGTCCAGCCATGCCGATCATCTGCTCGAGGCGCGAGATCGCCTCGCGCGGATTGTTGGCGTGGATCGTGGCCATCGAGCCTTCGTGGCCGGTGTTCATGGCCTGTAGCATGTCGAAGGCCTCTTCACCGCGGCACTCGCCCAGAATGATACGCTCCGGCCGCATGCGCAGGGCATTCTTGACCAGTTCACGCTGACGGATTTCGCCCTTGCCTTCGACATTCGGCGGCCGCGTCTCCATGCGCGCAACATGCGGCTGTTGCAGCTGAAGCTCGGCGGCATCCTCGATGGTGATCAGACGTTCTTTTTCTGAGATAAAGGCCGAGAGCGCGTTGAGCATCGTCGTCTTGCCGGAGCCGGTACCGCCGGAAATGATGGTCGTCACCCGCGCCTTAACCGCGGCACCGAGCAGCTCCGCCATTTGCGGCTTGAGCGCGCCGATCTCAATCAGTTTATTGAGATTGAACGGTTTCTTGGAGAATTTTCGGATCGAGACCAAGGGGCCGTCGACACCGACCGGACGGACCGCGACATTGACGCGCGAGCCGTCAAGCAGGCGCGCATCGCACAAAGGGTGCGATTCATCGACCCGCCGGCCGACAGCGGAGACAATCTTATTGATGATACGCAAGAGGTGCGCTTCGTCCTTGAAGCGGCAAGCCACTGGTTCGAGTACACCGTGGCGTTCTACGTAGGTGCATTCATGCCCGTTGATCAGAATGTCATTGATCGTAGGATCCTTGAGGAGCGGCTCGAGCGGTCCGAGGCCCGTCATCTCATTGAGGATTTCGTTGACGAACTCATTCAGCTCCTGAGCATTGAGTGCCAGACGCTCGACCATGATGTATTGCGTGACCAGCTGCTGGATTTGCTGACGCATTTCCTCTTCGGGAAGTCGTTCAAGCGAGGAGAGATTTATTTCCTCAATCAGCCTGCGGTGCAGACGGACCTTGGCGTCAAGAAACTTGTCGCTGAGCAACGGATTGGATGAATCGGCGCTCGATTGCTCCTTCGGCTGCTCCGGCTCGGCGTAAGTCGTCCAGCTCGTGCCGCCGACCGTCGAGGACGTATCCCCCGCGGGCGGCGCGACATCGGGCGTTGCGGTACGTTGAATGGTAAAGCGGCTCGCCATTGTTATCTTTCAGTTCGCTTGCTCGATCATCGCGCCCAGGACGGGCTCAGCTTCTTGACGCGGCCGGAGCCCTGTATTGCTGCCGATTTCGTGCCGGCCGACGGAAGGATGAGTTTCTTGAGCTCCACCGTTATCTTGTTGCCAGGCTTGACCTCATCGAGAGGAACGCCGCGATCGATGGCTTCGCGTACAATGCGATAGTTATTTGGTATCGCAGCCACAAAGTCTTCACCCAAGGCCTGTCTGATATCGCTGCGCTTTAAGCCGGAAGAAAATAATCGCTGCTCGAAGCGGTTGATGATGACCTGCGGTTGCTCACCGAGACGTTCGCGGATGGCGGCGACGAGTTGTTTGGCCTGACGTAGACTGGGAATTGTCATTTCGCTGACAATGAGCAGCCGATTGGACCCCTGCAGCACATTATCGGTCCATGAAAACCAGGTGCGCGGCATATCGATCACGACATAATCGAAGTTCGATGAAACCAGATCGAGCAGCCGGGTCACCATTTCCGGATCGAATGTACGCATCTCCGCCGGGCGGTTCGGCGCGGCGATGACGGCAAGGCCGGATGAATGGTGCGAAAGCATGACTTCAAGGAGTTGTCGATCAAGTCGCTCCGGGCGCGGCTCGATTTCCTTCAAATCGAGCCGCGGCTCGAGATCGAGATAGTCGGCGCAGGCACCGTGCTGGAAATCGAGGTCGACGAGACAGGTTGACGGTCGTCCGCGCGCACCGCTGTTGAGCAACAGCAGTGCCGCCTGAATTGCCAGCGTGGTCACGCCAGCCCCGCCGACCGCCGGCAGGAAAGTTGTGATTTGCGCTTCGGTCGCCTCAATCGCGATTGGGCCTGACGCAACGCGCGCGCAGGTTCGCACCAGCTCAATTGGCTGCACCGGCTTGATCATGAAGTCGGCGACCCGCATCTGTAGCAGACGGCGTGCGACCGCTTCATCGAAGGCTTGTGTCACGACCACCACCGGCGGTCGGGCACCGATACGCGACATCAATCGCCCAAGCGCCTGGATCTCTTCCTCATGGGTGGCGTCGAGATCGATGACGATGACAGTGGCGCCCTCGGCGTCGAACAGATCACCGGCGTTGGCGATCGTGCCAGAGATGACGCGTAGATCAATCTGCGAGCTTGCACCAAAAGTTGCGCGCACTGATTGCTCGAAGGTGGTATCCGCCGTCAGCAGCGTAATGCCGATATAGGTTGCCGCGTTCGTTGACCGAGTCATTAGCATCGTACGCTCATTCCTCTCGTCATTTCTTTCGGCTATGCCTACCGCTATTTGACCGACGGACTGCTGGTTGGCGCCGACGGCACCTGGCTGCTGGTGGCGTTCACCGGCGGGATGATCCGACCGGTTCGGTAGCGCTCGTACGCGCTCTGCATCTTCTCGCCGCTATAGGCGAATTTGTTGTTCGCGCTAGCCTTTGACCACGGATCTATCATTTGCGCGACACGGTTAGCCGCAAGCGCATCACCGGTTATTGACGAAATGGTTTCGCGGCGATCGCTGTATATATCCGAACAACCGGCAAGCATCGTACCGAAGAGCACGGCCGCAACGACAACCTTGCCGATTTCAATTCTTGATCGAGACAGTCGACACATTGGGACCCCCCTTTGGCAGATCGAGCACATGGCCGAAAAATTCGCGATCCTGGACGTCGGCGAGTACGCGGGCGGTGGTTCGCGGCACCTCGATCTTGCCCATCAGAAACAGATCGACGTCGTTAACCGGCAGCGAGTTATCGAGCGGTGTTGCGACGACATCGCCGGGCCGGGTCGGACGAACGAGCCGCGGCGTGACGATGATGGCGAGGTCGGTCTCGTTCTTTTGATACGACGCGCTGCGGAACAATGCGCCCAGAATCGGGATATCGCCGACCCAAGGCAGTTGCAAAAGCGAGTTCTGGCCAATGCTTTGGAGCAGTCCGCCGATCACGAAGCTCTGGCCATCGCGCAGTTCGACCGTGGTCGAAGCGCGGCGGACGATCAGCGGCGGAACCGAGATACCGGCCACCTGCACCGATCGGCTGGTGTCGAGCTGGCTGACTTCCGGTTCGATCTTGAGATTGATGAGGCCATCGCTCAGCACGGTTGGCGTAAACGCCAGTCCAACGCCGTAGCGCTTGTATTCAATCGAAACCTGTCCGAGCCCACCTGGCACCGGAACCGGAAATTCGCCGCCAGCCAGAAAGCTTGCGGTATCGCCGGACAACGCGACCAGATTGGGCTCCGCCAGGCTGCGGGCAAGACCCTTCTGCTCGAGCGCATTGATAATGACGTCGGCCTCCAGACCGCCGCGGATCATCTTGCCGACCAAAACGCCGAAGGGTGCCGTTCCTGACAGCACGCCGGCGACGGTACCGACGACGGTGCTTGACACCGGGAGATCCGCGGTCGGTAAGCGGTTGCCGCTATTTGCGATCAAGTTATTGCCGAACACATTCCATTGCATCCCGAGCTCGCGGCTTGCCTGGCGCGTAGCCTCGACGAAACGGACCTCCAGCATGACCTGTTGCGGCTGCAGCACCTGGACCGAATTGATCACATCCATGCCGAACTGCTTGATGATTGACACCGCCTTGTCGACGGTTGGCCCGTCGGACGCGGTGCCTGAGAGCAGGACCCGGCCATTAACCGCCGTGACCTTCAGCTTGGCATTGGGAAAACGGCGGGTGAGTTCGCTAGCAAGCATCGAGATGTCTTGTCTGACCTCGACATCAAACACGCCGATCAGCTTCTTGCCTTCGGCATAGACCGACACGCGCGCTGTGCCGCTCTTCTTGCCGAGGATCGAAAGCGCGCGATCGGTCAGCGGATTGACGTCGGCGACTTCGGGATCGCCAACGGCGATCTCGACGAAGCTTGTGTCGGTACGCACGTCTTCCGATTTGCCAATATAGACGGTGACCGTCGCGGTTCGCTTTGCGCCGCTCACTTCGAGCACGCGCTCAGCCCGCACGTTGCTGGCCGAAAGGAACGTTCCGGCCGCCATCAGTACCGCGATCAGCAGCGGGAGGAGGAATGGGCGGCAGCGCAAGAGCTGCCGCCCTTTTGTTGCAGCATTTTTTTTATTAGCTGCTACAACTTTCGTGCTCCTGTCCGGACGCCCGGTCATGAATCGATATGCTTTCCACTTTTGCACGTATTCCTCCCCACCCGTCTGTTGGTCATTCCCCGATTGATATCTAGTTACCGACTGGTTGTGATTCCTTCACGTCCGCCGCACGCACATCGGTGCCCTCCATCGGCACGCTGTATTGCTGCCGGATCACGCCCCTGACGACCTCGACGGAGGCTGCGCCGTTTGCGCCCTTGCGCTCGCCGGCGACCGGCGCTGTCGAAGTGGTAAGATCCGAGATCGAGATACGGCGTGTATTTTCGGCGATTGCCTCGCCCGCCTTGCGCAACATCAGCGACAGCGTACCGATCGACGCCGCCAGCGAGAGTTTCTGTGCACCGACGGTATCGACTTCGAGCGTCACAGCCTTGACGACCGCTGGTTTGTCGGAACGCTCGTCAGCAATCTGATCGATGGCTAGCACGCGCGCGTTCTGCAAAACGACATCGGTGTTGGCGGAGTTCTTTTCGATCTGGCGAGTCAGCATGACATCGACGCGATCGCCAGGCAGCACAAAACCGCCGACTCCTTCGACGTCGTTGACACGCACGGTTACGGCCTTGAAACCTTCGCGGATGACCGCCGAAAGTGTGGCGCGCTGACCTGAGCCGGTGATTTTTGAGCTCAGAATCGGTTCATTCCGCTCGATTGCGGTGAGCACGACGCGTTTGCCGCTACTCAATAACTCTTCGATGGTGGTAAACGCACCGCCGGGCAGCGCATCCTCGGGCCAGCCGACTTCGCGCAATGATTGATGTGAGAGTTCGGTGCCAAATCGCAAAGGCTTGCTGGCCACGACGATCGTGTGCTTGCTGACCGGCTTCTGTGCTTCGATGTTATTCATCCGCATCGCAGCTTGGTTGTTGAGCCAGGACTGGGCGACGAAGACCGCGAGCAGGCCGAATACCACGGCAAAAGCGATCATGATGATGGTGCTAGCGCGCACGGCATTTTCCTTAAATTGATAACTGGACTTTCAGGGTTGTTCGCGGACCCAATATCAAGGTCGGATAGTATTGAATTGGTGAAGTGCCGCCGGCTTCTTGTGCTATGCTGAAGTTTGACTGAAGCCGTATTCTTTATGAATGGTGTCGGCGGCAGATAAACTTTGAAGTAACTTTGATTTTTCTGACAAGGAATGATAAACGTTAATCAGGCCTTCCGACGCAACCGCACGTCCTTAAGCTTGTGCGGAAAACATGACGCGAAGTTGGTTGGCAACAAAGTTGGTTGGCAAAATGAGCGTCACACGTGATCGTGGATGAGCAGATAAAAGCGCGCCATTGATCTGCAACTGGCGATACGGCAGTATGATTAATAAAACTTCGCATCAGAGAAATTGACGGTCCTTACGCCTCTTCCATCGCTGGAGATTATGAAGTGTCCTTGGATAAGCCTCGCATCAGTTACGTCGATCCCGCCAGCATCAAGGATCCGGCCATGCTGGCTGAGCTTGAGCGCTGCCGCGCTGAGGGCACGCCGCGACCGGAAAGCCAAGCCATACGAGCGCACGTCCCAGCCGTGTTCTGGGCGTTCGCCAATGCCTGGCGCGAAGTATTCAAAAATGGCGTTGCCGACCACAGCATCAAGGAGCTTTGTCGTATCTATGTGTCGCGCTCGGTAAAATGTGAATATTGCGGCAATCAGCGCTCGATGAAGGCGGCGCGGGCCGGCATCGTCGAAGACGATTATATGGACCTCCTGAATTTTGAAAAATCGACCCGCTACAGTGAAAAGCAGAAGGCGGCTCTGGCCTATGCCGAGGCGATCACGTGGGATTTGCCGACCGATGACGCATTTTGGGCGCGGCTGCACAAGCAATTCAGCGAACCGGAGCTGGTCGAGATCGGCAATTTTGTCGCGATAACCATGGGCCAGCAGCGCTGGCTGCGCACGATCAACATCGAGCACCATCAGATTCTCGCTGGCACGACCGCTTCGATGGCTCCGGGCTTTGAGACTGAGGACGCGCTCAAGCGCTCCAAACAAGCCGCTGACTACTGGGCGCGGACAAATCCCAGGGCTCAGGCTGCCGAGTGACCAGTGGATGAAAGCAGGCGTAGCGCAGGATCGGTCCGATCTTCCATCACAGCTGAACCATGCGGCTCCCCGAATCCGGGTGCAGGGTTTGGCCAAGCGCTACGGCACGTTCGAGGTCTTTCGCGGGATTGACTTTGCGATTGGTGCGCATGAAATCGTCGCGCTGGTCGGACCCTCGGGGTGCGGCAAAACGACACTATTGCGCTGTATCGACGGTCTCATTCCCATCGACGAAGGCGAAATCTGGGTCGACCAGGAACGCGTCACGCGCCCGATCGCGGGTGTGGCAATGGTATTTCAGCACTTCGGTCTTTTTCCGTGGAAGACAGTCTACGACAACGTGGCCTACGGGCTGCGCATGGCGGGCCTCGCTAAAGCGGAGATTGACCGGCGGGTTCCCGCTTTCATCAATCTGGTCGGGCTTGCCGGCTTCGAGCAGGCCTATCCCTATCAGATGTCAGGCGGAATGCAGCAACGCTGCGGGCTTGCCCGTGCACTCGCAATCGAACCAAGCGTGCTCCTGATGGATGAACCATTCGCCGCGGTGGATGCCCAGACCCGGGAGATTCTGCAATTCGAACTTCTGCGTATTTGGGATCAGCGTCCCACGGCCATGCTATTTGTCACCCACTCGATTGAGGAGGCGGTGCTCTTGGGCGATCGTGTGGTTGTGCTCAAGGGCCGGCCGAGTAAAATCGAAGAAACTATTACGGTCGATTTGCCGCGACCGCGCAGCCGCGCAACTCTGCGCGAGCCGCGTTTTGCCGAGCTGCGCGAGCGGGTTTGGGGTACGCTGATGAGCGAGGCACGCAAGGCTGAATTCAAACTCGACCCCTGATACACTACCGGTCACAAAAAGTAGAAGGAGCATGGAACATGGTCCGCAAAATCGCGATTGCTATTGGTTTTCTTAGCGCGCTCGTCGGCATTGCCGCCGCCCCCCTCTCGCCCGCGCTGGCGCAAGGTAAAAAAATGGTGGTGGCCGCGCCGGGAATTCCTCCCATCTTCGCCGCGGTCATTCTCTATGTCGCCGAGAAGGAGGGATTCTGGAAAAAGCATGGTGCCAACATCGAGGTGCGAGCCTTCGACACCGGGACGGCCGCGGCGCGCGCCGTGCTTGCCGGCGATATCGAGGTTTCGCTTTCACCGACACCGGTGATTATCAGCCAGATTTCCAATGCCAACGCCAATGTGGTCGCAATCAACGGTTTCCCGAACCCCGATTGGATTCTCGCGACCACCGATGGAGCGAAGGTGACCTGCAACGATCTCGCCGGACAGTCAGTCGGCGTTGATGCGATCGGCGGGGCGCGGTCGACCGCGCTGCGGATCATGCTCGCGGGCGGATGCCCCAACGTCAAACCCGACGACATGAAACAAGTGGCGCTAAGCTCGAACACCGCACCGGCGATGATCGCCGGCCAGTTATCATTCGGCGTACTGCATCTCGACGATATCGCCGTGATCGAACGTCAGGGCAAGAAGGTGCATATCGTACTCGAAATGAAGAAGACCAATCCTACCAGTCATTATCTCTTGGTCATCGCGCGTCAGGACAAGCTCAAAGAGAATCGCGACTCCTTCGTGCGCCTGCTGGCAGGAATGATCGAGGCCGCGCGCTTCATGCAAGATGCCAAGAACGCCGACAAAATCGCCGAGCATGCCGCTCCCGTCGGCCATCCGAAAGAGGTCTCCAAGATTGCCCTCAAGCAGTTCCTCGACATCGGATTCTGGGCCGTCAATGATGACGGCTTGGACCAGAAAAAGCTCGAGGCAATGATCCAGATCCAGGTCAGGACCGGCGGCATCCAACCCGGCAAGGAACCGGTGAAATACGAGCGTTTGATCGACGCAAGCGTCTGGCGTGACGCCAAGGCACTGGTCGATAAGAAATAGCTGCTCCGGCGCGGAAGCGGGATGCGCCAGACCTGAAAGCTAAGAATAATCGCGTCATGCATCGCAGCATTCTCAGTCGCCATGGCGCATTCGCACTTAGCCTCGCAGCGGGCATCGCGCTTTGGGAGATCGTGGGGCGGCACACAAGCGCTGCATTTATGGCTCCGCTCTCAGAAACCCTGCTGCGTCTGTGGCAGCTGCTGATGGACGGTCAGCTGGTGATCCAATTCCTCGACTCGGCCGTATTATTTATCACGGGATTTACTATCGCGTTCTGTATCGGCGCGCCTCTGGGGCTGCTGCTCGCACGCGTGCGACTCCTGCGCGTCGGATTGGAACCCTACATCATGGTCCTCTACGCCACACCGATGGTGGCGTTGATCCCATTCATCCTCTCGCTGATGGGTTTTGGCTTCGTGCCAAAGGTGCTGGTGGTGTTCCTGTTCGGGGTATTCCCCATCCTCTACAACACGATTGAGGGAGCGCGCAGCATCAAGCCCGAGTTGATCGAAGTTGCGCGCTCGTTCCGCTCCAGCGAATGGGCGCTGTGGCGTGACGTGATGGTGCCCTATACCCTGCCGTTCACCATGACCGGCGTGCGGCTCGCGATCGGCCGATGCCTGGTTGGAATGGTTGCAGCAGAGTTTTTCCTGTCATCAACAGGCCTTGGCGCGCTGATCATGGGCGCCTCGCAGAATTTCGACACCAGCGGCGTGTTCGCGGCAATCCTCGTCATTGGATTGATCGGGGTGGGCATGATGCGGCTCGGGATGCGCATCGAAAATAAATTCGCGCGCTGGCGGGACTGATCGATGACCGACTCGAGTATGCCCCTTCCCGTTCGGATCGCTGCCACACCGGTGACGGCAGCGGCGCGCTGGTTGTCCGGACCATTGCTGCCGCGGCTTTGCACCGGAATTGCCATCATGCTGGTGTGGGAAATCGTGGTGCGGCTTTGGGCGCCGCCCTACGTCGCCAAGCCGACCACCATCGTACTCGCATTTCCAAGGGTCATTGTTGATCCGGCCTTCCTCAATGCCGCGGCGATTACGCTGTTCGCCGTTTTGGAAGGGCTCGTCATCGCGCTCGTAATCGGCACGTTCATCGGCCTGTTGATCGGACGCAGCACGATGGCCGACCGCATGCTGCGCCATTACGTCAACGGTTTCTACGCGGTGCCGATGGTCGTCGTAGTGCCGTTGTTCGCGCTCTGGTTCGGCTATTCGAGTGCGGCACGGCTTGCCACCATTGTATTCGCTTCGCTGTTCTCGATCATCGTCAATGTCTCCGATGGCGCGCGCGCGGTCCCGCGCGAATATCTCGAAGTGGCGCGCTCGTTCCGGTCATCGCGATTGCCGGTGCTGATCGAGATTGTGTTGCCGTCCTCGACGCCCTACTTCCTAGCCGGCCTGCGACTTGCCGTCGGGCGCGCATTGATCGCCGCGGTGGTGGCCGAGTTCATCATCGCCATCGGCGGCCTCGGCTATTTCATCCTCTACAATTCCCGCACCTTCCGCCATGACGACGCCTTCGTCGGCGTGCTGCTGCTCTCAGCCTTTGGCGTCGGGTTCGATATGTTGCTCAACTGGAGCACGCGACATTTCCTGCCGTGGTATCGTCGAGACGAAAAGGCCGACTAAAGCGGCGATACGATTTAGACCCGGGCGAATCCGCGCGGGAAGGCGTGCAGCGATTCGACCCCGTCCTTGCTGATGACGACAAGCTCACCGGTCTGCACACCGGCTTTGTGATCGCGCGTCACCACATTGGGCTGGATCACGACGGTCTGTCCGACCTCAAACGGCTCATCCGGTATCGGACCCGCCGGTCGGCTGGCCGAACCGAGAATCGGCGGCAGATATCCGCCGCCATAGCCGTGCAAGAGATCGTCGATGATGGTGAAGCCGGCGTCCTCGATCACACGCGAAGCCGCGAGCACTTGCGCAGGCAGGGCGCCCGCCTTGAGCACGCGCGCTATGGCGTCAAAAGTCGCATCGGCTGCGGCGTGCAGCGCGCGATAGAGCGACGGCGGGTCCTCGCCAACGGCAAAACTGCGCAGCACCTGGCCGGAATGGTCGAAAAAATGCGCGCTGATTTCGGCGAACACAATGTCGCCCTGCTCCACACGGCGCGACGAGGGGAATTGTCGCGGCGCCGGCACCTGCGGATCGCGCATCGGCGTTGTCCCGATGAAATGGATTCCGTGTCCGCCGCCGGCCGTCACATAGGCGCGCTCGATAAGATCGCCAAGCTCGCGCTCGGTCCGACCGGGGCGCAGGCCGTCGCGTAAGCCCGCCATGCCGCGGTCGCTCAGCCACGCCCCGATGCGCAGCCAGTCCAGCTCTTCCGAGGATTTGACTCGTCGCAGCCGCACATAGGCACGGTTAAGGTTGATGATCCGGCCGAATTTCTCCGACAAAAGCGCATGCTGCTCGAAATGCATTGGCCCGATCACGGCCACGCGATCGGCGCGCGCGCCGCGCCGCTCCAGCACCGTGATCGCTTTGCGAATCGAGGATTCGCCGCCCCATTCCACCGTTTCAGCTTTATCTGCGAACAGGCGCGCAAGCGGCGCATGATTGACGTATTGCACGAACAGCGCATCGGGAGTGCCGGGCGAGAACACGCCGATGGCTTCCGTTGTCACCGGCCATTGCGTGAGCCACTGCACCACCGAACCGGTGCGATTATAGCCGCAGAACACGAGATGCTCTGCGCCGGCCGCAGCCAGCACTAATTCCATTGCCGCCCGCCGGCGCGTCATCTCGGTTTCGCTAAAGCGAGGGTATTCCGCCTCCACCAAGCGGCGGAGATGGGGTGAGAGAGACGTTGGCACGACTACCCTCCCCTGGAGGGGGAGGGTAGTCGAGTGACGAAGTCACGAGCCTGGGTGGGGTGATTTCGCGCAAGCACCGAGGATGTGTGGTGTTTCGTTTCACCCCCACCCGATCCGCTTCGCGGATCGACCTCCCCCCTCCAGGGGGAGGTAAAGAAAGCAAGCGGTAAAATCGACAAGATCATTTCCCCGCCGTTTTCGGCAAGGCGACGATCATGTCGAGCTCGATCCGCGCGCCGGGAGAGCTGAGCTGATTGATGCACACGGTGGTGCTCGCCGGCAGCCAATCGCCGAAATAGGCGTGCATCGTCTTGTGCATGGCGTCGGCTTCGCGGAAGTCGGTGAGATATTTGGTGACCTTGACCACGTCCCGCCACGTTGCGCCGACGTCGTCAAGAATCGACTTGATCGCATTCATCGCATTTTTTGTCTGCTCCTCGATCGAATGCGGATGGATATGCTCGTGATCCTGGTGAGGATGGCTGTGATAGAGCGGCGAAGAGGTCGCACCCGAGAGGAACATGAGATCGCAGGCCCCGACGATTTTGATGGCCGGCGCGTAGGGCATCTTGTGTGCCTGGCTCGGATCCGGATGAACGGGTTCGAGCCGGTAGGTAGATTGCGGCTTGCTCATCGCGGTCATGATTCGTCTCCCGAGATAAATTATCCTTGCGAGACGGTAGCAATCGCCAATCGGCTGAGCAACGTGCTACTCCGCTGCAAGCGATTTCTCCGCGACGCGCTCGCGCACAAGTTTTACGACACTGACCTGGTCGACCTTGCCGGAGCCGAGCAGCGGAAGCTTCGGCACAATCATGATATCCGACGGGATCATCAAATCGGAAGCGCCGTGCGCCTTGGCATAGGCCACGAATTCGGCGCGCGTTGCGTCGGATTTCTGGGTGACAAGAATGAGCCGCTCGCCCTTGCGTGGGTCCGGCGCAGCCGCGACCGCCGAGGGCACCTCCGGCCACAATTCCGCGGCGAGCGACTCCACCGCCGCAAGCGAAACCATCTCGCCGCCGATTTTGGCAAAGCGCTTGGCGCGGCCCTTGATGGTGACAAAGCCCTGCTTGTCGATGCCCACGATATCGCCGGTGTCGTGCCAGCCGTCGGCCGGCGGATCGAGCACGCCGGGGTTTTCGACGCGCAAATAGCCAAGCATCACATTCGGTCCTTTTACGAACAGCCGCCCGCCATCCTCGACGCCCGGAACCTTTTCGAGCCGTATCTCCATGCCCGGTAACATGCGTCCGACGGTGCCGAACTTGTTAAACATCGGCGTGTTGAGCGCGAGCGCCGGTGCGGTCTCGGTGACGCCGTAGCCTTCGAGAATTCGCAGCCCGAATTTTTCCATGTAGGTGCGGCGCGTGGATTCCTTCACCGGCTCGGCGCCGGCAAGAATGTAACGCAGCGAGCGAAAATCATAGGCGTGCGCGGCGCGAGCGTAGCCGTTGAGGAACGTGTCGGTCCCGAACAGGATCGTCGCGTTCACGCTGTAGATCAACTCCGGCACGGTGCGATAGTGCAGCGGCGAGGGATAGAGATAGATGCGAACGCCGGAAACCAGCGGCAGCACAAGACCGACCGTCAAGCCAAATGAGTGGAACACCGGCAGCACGTTAAACACCTTGTCCTGGCGGCCGAAATCGATGCGCGCCGCGGCCTGCGCGGCGTTGGCCAACATGTTGCGGTGAGAAAGAACGACGCCTTTCGGCACGCCCTCCGAACCCGAGGTGAAAAGGACCGCTGCCCAATCGTCGGCGTGGCGCGGCACGAGCGGCTTGTTCGCCTGCAACAAACCATTGAGCTTGTCGGCGAGCGTGACCGTGGCGCGGATGTCCTCGAGGTAGACAATCCGGACTTGGCGTCCTAGCGCCGCGATCAGCCCGTCGAGCCGGCCGCGCTCGATGAAGCCGCGCGCGGTGACGATGGTATCGAGCTTGGCGGCCTTGCAGGCGGCGAGCACATTGGCTTCGCCCGCGCTGAAGTTGATCATGGCCGGCACGCGGCCCGCGGACATGAGTGCGATCAATGTCACTGCGGCGCCGTTGGCATTGGGCAGCATCACGCCGACCGGCTTGCTCTCGTCCGCAAACGGCATCAGCTTGCGGCCAAGAACGGCGGCGCCGATGAGCAGCTTGCGGTAGCTGAGCGTGCCCGAGATTGGATCTTCCACCGCCACGCGATTGCGCCCATGAATATCCGCCGCCTCGATCAGCGCTTCGACCACCGTTCGATCGGTGGAAGTGGTGCGGAATACGAGGTTCGACATGATTTCGTAAAGCGCTGCACCCGCCGCATGCCGCCGATGCTTGCCGCGCAGCGCCGGATCGATGGTGAGCCTGACGGGGTCAAGCACCGTCACCGTGACCTTTGGAAACCACCGCCGTTTCACCTGCCCGCGCGACAGACGGCTGAATGGCGTCGCCTCCAGACCCTCGATCCGCACAGGCACAACCTGCGCATTCGATTTGTCGGCGATCAGGCCGGCGCCGTCGTAGACCTTCATCAGGCTGCCGGTGACGGTGATGCGTCCTTCCGGAAAAATGATGAGCGGCTCGCCGCCACGCACCGCATTGATCAGCGTGCGGGTTGCCATCGGCTTGGTCGGATCGAGCGGCATGGCGCGGGTTAGCCCCAGGAACGGCCGCACCCACCAGCGTTTCGCAATTCCGCTGTCGATGGCAAACACCGGCTCGCGGCCGAGCAGCGAGAGCGCGAGCGGTGCGTCCAGAAAACTTACGTGGTTGAGCGCGATGATTGGGTTGGGGCCGGCGTTGAGCAGATTCTCCGCACCCTTGACCTCGACGCGATAAAAAGCGCGAAACACGATGGAGAGGAGATCGGTAAAGGCACGCGCCGGCATGGTTCGGCCGATCGCGATGGCAACCGCAAGTGTAGCGAGCCCAATGATGACGAAGAGCATTGGCGTACCGACGCCCTGTGACTGCAAGAAAGCAACGAAGAGCGTACCGGCAACCATGAATGCGGCGTTGAGCACGTTGATCGCGGCAATCACGCGCGCGCGGCGGTCGGCACCCGCCCAGGACTGCACCGCTGCGAAGACCGGCACGATGTAAAGACCGCCGGCGATAGCGAGGCCGGCAAGGCCGATCATGATGCGATAGCCGCGAACCGAGGAAAACACTTCAGCTATGCCCACAGGCGCCGCGACCGGTGGCGTACCATAGGCCGCCCAGCCGAGATCGAGCGCGAATGCACTCAACAGCACGGCGCCGAGCAGCGTCGGCAAAAGCACGATGCGCCCGCTCGCGAGCCAGGCCGCGAGCCCCGATCCGACGGCAACCGCAATGGAGAAGATCGCAAGAAATACGGTGATGACTTCCTCGCTGCCGCCGAGCCCGGTTTTCACCAGCGGCGGCAAAAGCGAAAGGACCACTGCGCCAACGAGCCAAAACCAACTGGTGACGAGCGCCCCCCACCACAATCGCTTATCGTCGTACAGATGCTTGAGCAGTGAAAATGCAGAAGCGATGATATTGCGTGAGATGACAAGATCAGGCGCGGCTTCCCCGGTGGTCGGGATGAATAGACTCGCGATCCAGCAGGCCAGCGCAAACACCATCATCAGGCCGGCGAAGGAGGCCGGATCACCGCCGCCCTTGGCTGCAAGCCCGCCGACAATGGTGCCAAGCAGGATCGCCATGAAGGTGGCGCCTTCGACCAGGGCGTTGCCCGCCGGCAGCTCCGAGCGCGCCAGATGGTCGGGCAAGATGCCGTATTTAATCGGACCGAACAGCGCGCCGATGACGCCGAACAGGAACAACGCCACGAACAGTACGGTGATCGAATGGAATGCGAAGCCAGCGATGGCGATGACCGCCACGCCGATTTCAACAAGCTTTAGGCGTTGCGCCACTAGCGCCTTGTCGTAGCGATCGGCAATCTCGCCGCCGAGTGCGGAGAGGAAAAAATAAGGTGCAATGAAGATCGCCGCCGCAAGCGTGATCAGCGCCTCGCCGGTACTGCCCCCGATCTGAAATAGAATCAGGAATACCAGTGCGTTCTTTAGAAAATTGTCGCTGAATGCCGAAAAGAACTGGCACCAGAACAATGGCGCGAAACGGCGCGACAGCAGCAGAGGGGTTGGTTTCGCCATGGGTTTAGAGTGTCCGCACTGTGACTGAATGTGGATACCGGACGCAATCGCGACTAGCCCATCATTAGATCGGGAACGTTTATACCTCGATTCCGATCATTTTTCCTGGAAAGCCACTTGGCGCTTGCTGCGGATGGCGGGCAAAGCGACGATGAGCAACAACAAGATTGTTGCTATCAGCAGGCCCAGGCTAATCGGTCGTTCGACGAAGATCATCGGATCTCCGCTGGCAATGCGCATGGCACGGCGCAAATTTTCTTCCATCAGCGGTCCGAGAATAAAGCCGAGCAGCAGCGGTGCCGGCTCGCACTCAAGCTTGATAAAGATGTAGCCAAGCACGCCGAAGAGCGCGGTCAGCACGATCTCGAAGACGTTATTGTTCACGGTGTATACGCCGATGGCGCAGAACAAAAGAATGGCGAGATTGAGCAGCCGATACGGCACCTTGAGGAGCTGCACCCACATGCCAATGAGCGGCAGGTTGATGATGACCAGCATGAGATTGCCGATCCACATGCTGGCGACCATGCCCCAGAACAGGCTCGGGCGTTCGGTCATCACCTGTGGACCAGGTTGGATGCCGTGGATGGTGAGCGCACCGATCATCAGCGCCATCACGGCATTGCCGGGGATGCCCAGCGTGAGCATCGGGATGAAGGAAGTCTGCGCGCCGGCATTGTTGGCGGCTTCCGGACCGGCGACACCCTCGATGGCGCCCTGGCCGAAACGCGAGGGATCGTGCGCGACCTTCTTCTCCACCACGTAGGCGGCGAACGCGCTTAGCGTTGCACCGCCGCCCGGCAGCACGCCGAGTATCGATCCCAAACCCGTGCCACGCAGAACCGCCGGCCAGGCCTGGCGAAAATCCTGCATTGTCGGCCATAGTCGCGTGATCTTCTCCTGAACGATGGTGCGCCGCTGCTCGGGCGCCATCAGATTGGCAATGATCTCGCCAAGCCCGAACACGCCGACCGCCAATGGCACGAAGCCAATGCCGTCAGACAAGATCACAACGTCGAAGGTGAAGCGCGCGTTGCCGGTGTTGCCATCGGTGCCCACAAGGCCAAGCAGCAATCCGAGTACGACCATGGCAATGGCCTTGATGATTGAGCCGTGCGCCAGCACCACCGCGGCCACAAGGCCAAGCAGTAGCAGCGAGAAATATTCCGGTGCGCCGAATGACATTCCGACCTTGGCAAGCGGCGGAGAGAACAGCGCGATCAATACGGTTGCAAAGCAGCCGGCGAAAAACGAGCCAAGCGCCGCGGTCGCGAGCGCAGCGCCGGCGCGTCCCTGCCGTGCCATCTGGTGGCCGTCGATGCAGGTGACAACGGAAGACGTCTCGCCCGGAAGATTAACCAGGATCGCCGTGGTCGATCCGCCGTATTGCGCGCCGTAGAAGATGCCCGCGAGCATGATGAGGCCTGAGACCGGCTCAAGATAAAACGTAAGCGGCAAGAGCATCGCCACCGTCGCGACCGGGCCGATGCCGGGGAGCACGCCAACGAGCGTCCCGACCAGGCATCCGACCAGAGCAAAGCCAAGATTGGCGGGAGTGAGCGCGACCCCGAACCCGAGCGCGAGGTTGGCGAAGAAATCCCCCACCTTATGACTCCGGCCAAATGGGGATCGGCAGGCTCAGGCCCCAGATGAAGATCGCGAGTGTGAGCACGACGAGAACAAGAGCGGCAGCGGCGACTTCCAGCGGCCGCAGTTCCTTGCCCGCAAGGCTCCCGACTCCGACCAGCAGCAGTGTCGCAATTACCACGCCCAGGCGATCCATGGCGTAGGCAAAGACCAGCAGCGAGGCCGGAACGAACACGATCGCGCGCCAATGGCGGACACCGGCGAATGCCGCACGCTCGTCGCGCGTTCGCAACCCTTGCGCCATGATGACCACGCCAAGGCCAAGCAGAATCCAGCACAGCAGCCGCGGAACATAGCCCGTGCTCATCGCGGTCGCCGTGCCGATGCGATAATTGCGCGAAGCCCACAGCCCGAATACGGCAACCGCGATGAACATCAGGCCGCCCAGCACATCCTTGCGCGCCAGCATCCGCCATGCGAGTGGCTGCACCGCTTGCTCCCGCCCGTTGCCCGGCATTCGTTTGTCTTCGTACTAACGCGCCGGAATGATCGGCAGCAGCAGAAAGGATTCGTGCTTACCGCCGGCATGGATCGTGTTGGTGCCCGAGTTGTAGTCGGCGTGATAGTGCATATAGGAGGCGCTGCCGACACCGTCACGCGGCTGGATGTCGAGGCGTATGCGATGGCCGCGCCGGAATACCATCGATGTCGGCCAGATTTCGACGTCGACTTTGACGATCTCACCGGGCGTCAGATAGTGCCGGCGCTGGTGGCGATGATAGGGGCGATATGGCAGCGAGAGCTCCGGATCGAGCTCGCGGTGCGAGACGCGAAGCCAGCCCTTCGCCACCGGCACCGGCGCGCCCTGTTGGCCGGTTTCCAAGATCTCATTGCCGTCGGCGTCAATATTGCGAAGGGTAAGAAACAGATCCATGTCCTCGGTGGAACTCGAGACCCAGAAGCTCGCGGCAACCGGTCCGGTGATTTCCATGTCCTGCGGCAGCGGCGGCGTTTCGAGCGCAATGCCCATGTCGGGCTTGATCCCGCCACCCATCACCTGCGATGACGCGGCCGAGGTCGAACCCATCGAGCCGAGGCTGGTCGCGGGATAGCTGCGCGCGGCGCTCTTGTCGGGATTGGCCGGAACCAGACCGCCGGAGTTCTCGGCCATGCCCGGCGCGGGCTTTGACAAATCGAAATAGAACTTGCTCCATTGCGTGCGCTTGAGCGGCCACTCGTGCTCGTAGCGCCATTCCACTTCATCGCGCCCCTTGCGGATCGCAAGCTTCACCGGCGGCTCGTCCATGACTCCATTATCGATACCTTTGAGCCAATAATCGAAGAAACGAAGCTGATCGCGGCGCCCATCCTCGGTGTAGAACGGGTGCACGTGCGTGCCGGCGTGAATGCGCAGCTTCTTGTGCGACGTCGCGGCGCGCATGAAGGCTTCCGTATTGCCGCGCAGATGCAATCCCATGCCCGACCAATTGCCGACGCTGTACATCGGCAGGGTAATTTTATCCCATTGTGCCTGCGAGCCGCGGAAGGCACCGCTGTCGAGGCTGTTGTGCAGCCAGAAATGCAGCGTATTGGTCTGCCAAGTGTCGGGATTGTGCTGGGACGCGCGGCCGATCAGATGGTGCATCATGTGCGCAACGTACCAGTTCGGCATGAACAGGCTGAGCAGCCCGCCATGGAACAGCGCATCGCGATAGAGATCGGCAAAGCCCTCCCAGGGAATGATCGCCGCCAATGACGGCGGCTGAAGATTGGCGACGAACCACTGGTTGATGGCGTAATAGGAGATACCGGAAAGCCCGATCTTGCCGGAGCACCAAGGCTGCTTCGCCGCCCATTCGATGGCATCGTAAAAATCGATCGCCTCTTGCAGCGACCACGGATCGCCTTGGCCCGGCGATTTTCCGCTGCCGCGGCCATCGACGCGGACGGCGGCGTAGCCATTGGGAACCCACCACTGCGGGTTGATGGTTTCCCAGTTCATCAGCGGGTTCGGCTTCTCTTCGAGATTTGCCGGCGGAATCCAGAGCTTGTCTTTTTGATAGGGCCCGAGATTGAGAATGGCGGGAAATTTCCCGCCATCGTCGGGGCGAAAGACATCGGCCTTGAGCCGCGCGCCGT
This sequence comes from uncultured Hyphomicrobiales bacterium, assembly GCA_964575715.1. Classification (GTDB taxonomy): domain Bacteria; phylum Pseudomonadota; class Alphaproteobacteria; order Rhizobiales; family Xanthobacteraceae; genus PNAI01. Next base: position 52,617 of record CAZNSG010000090.1, read on the forward strand.
CACGCATCGGCACATCGACATCTTTTTCGATCACAAGGCCGTAGGCGCGCGCGGCGGACTTAACTTCAATGTTCATGCGCAATCCTTATTAGACATCATGTCCGCCCTCATCCTGAGGAGGGCGCGCAGCGCCCGTCTCGAAGGATGATGGCCTCATGGTTCGAGACACGCGCTTTGCGCGCTCCTCACCATGAGGCCAAAGAAGGTTCAATCTGTCAGATCGATTTTCGCGTCCTTGACGATGTTCTGCCAATGCACGATTCCGGCTCGAAGCCAGGACCTGATTTTTTCCAACGAAGCGGTCGGGCGGCTGCGGAACATCCCCCGCTTGCCGCACCGGGGGGCTCAAGGCTCCCCGGCGCCTCGTCACCGAGAGACGTTACTCGGCCAAATCAATCTTGATCTCAGCGGTGATTTTTTTCCATGAAGCAATCTCGGCTTTGAGCCAACTCTGCGCTTCGTCCAAGGAATCGCTTGGCTTGATACTAACAAGCTGCTTCGCGAAGGCTTCCTGCAACTGCGGAACCTTCGAAGCCTCGCCAATCGCCTTGAATAGCGTCGCCAGCACATCCTTCGGCGTATTGGCCGGTGCGAACATGCTCTGCCAATGCAAGGTGCCGACGCCCGGAAAGCCGGCCTCGGCCAGCGTCGGAACGTCCGGGTACTCGGCCAAGCGCTTTTCGGCGATCACTGCAATGGGGCGCAGCTTGCCGGCCTTGATCATGGCCGCCGAAGAGGCCGCGTTGATGACTGCGGCATGCGCATCGCCGACCACCATATCGTTGATCATGCCCGCGGCGCCGGCCTTGTTCGGGATGTGGTTCATGCTGATGCCGGCGCGCCGGGCGAAGACTTCCATATCGTAATGCGGGAAGCTGCCGACGCCGGCGCTGGTATAGCGGATCTTGCCAGGGTTATTCTTGGCCTGATCGACCAGGTCCTTTACCGTTTTGGCATCGAAATTCGTGGTCGTCGTGATCAGGAACGACGGATAGATCGCAAGCCGCGAGACGGAGAGCACGTCTTTCTCGAAGTTGATGGAGAATTTCTTCTCGTAGATCACCGGCGTGATGGCGTTGGTGGAGACGTTGCCGATGAACAGCGTGTAACCGTCCGGCCTGGAACGCGCCATGTCTTCGATGGCGAGGATACCGAACGCGCCCGGCTTGCTCTCAACCACGAACTGTTGACCGAGAATATTCTTCAACTGCTCGCCGAACAACCGCGCCGTGATATCGGTCGCTCCGCCCGGTGCGTAAGGCACGACGATCTTGACCGGTTTGCTTGGATACTTGTCCTGCGCTCCGGCGGTGAGGCCGCCGGCGATCAGGCAAAGAGTCGATATAAACGTCAGTATCAGTCGTTTCATGGTGTTCTCCCTTTGGTATTTTATAACTTAGGCCGCCTTGATGCCCTGCAGACCATAGGAGGCATCCTTGACTGTAAAGAACACAACGTCGCCGTCCTCGGTCGCCTTGCCGGAATGAACCATATTGGACGGAATATAGAGCACAGATCCGGGCTTGACCTCGAATGGTTTGCCTCCGACTTCGCCCTTGAAAGTACCTTCGAGAACGTAAATCCACTGCTCGTTGGGATGCGAATGGGGCTCCGCGCCGGTGCCAGCCGGCATTCGCATCAGTCCCACGATCATGCGGTCACCCTCGACGCAGGCGCCATTGGCGGTGGAATAGTCAGGCCCGCCGAGGATGTGATTGACCTTGGCAAGATCAAATACATGATCGCCTGGACTGGCGCGCTTGGCGCCGGGCGTGCGGGTGGCGGGTAGACTGGCCATGATCGATCTCCCACAAGTGGGCCCTCGGCCGGCGCCTCTCGACATATTCCAGCGGCGGCAGAGTCTTGAGTGGGATTTTGGCACGATGGGCAACGTATTGTCACCCGGAGTCCAGGGCGGCATTACGACACTGGGGCAGCAAAACCTCCTGCGGAATTGGTTATGATGCGATAATGGAGGAAGCCAATGTCCTATTTTCTTAGATCCTGGCTGGCTGCGCTGATGGCAATGCCGCTGCTGGTTGGCGGCTTTGGCGCCAGCGCACAAACGCCCGGCGACGCATCCGTGCTCTACCTCTACAAGGGCGCGGACCGCGAAGCGCGGCTGCTCTCCAAGGCGCGCGAGGAAGGCACGCTCGTGCTTTACACCTCGATGGCGCCATCGGAATCCGGGCGGCTCGCGCAAGCCTTCGAGAAAAAATACGGCATCAAGGTACAAATCTGGCGGAACTTGAGCGAAGCCGTGCTGCAGCGTGCGCTCGCCGAAGCGCGCGCCCGGCGCCACAGCTTCGATGTGGTCGAGACCAACGGACCCGAGGTCGATGCGCTTGCCAAGGAGGGAGTCGTCACAGAATTCTTCAGCCCACATGTTGCCGGTCTGCACCCTTTTGCGGTTCCGGCCCACCGCATGTGGGTGAGCGACCGGGTCAATCTGTTTGTCGTCGGCTACAACACCGCAAAGGTAAGGCGTGAGGACATTCCCGCAACTTACGAAGGATTTCTCGATCCGAAATGGAAAGGCAAGCTCGCCATCGAAGCGACCGACCAGGAATGGCTCGGCGCGGTGATCAAATATTGGGGCGAGCAGCGCGGCATGGATTTTTTTCGCAAGCTCGCCGCGCTTAAGCCAGAGCTGCGCAAGGGTCATGTGCTGCTCGCGCAACTGATCGCGGCGGGTGAAATTCCAGTGGGATTGACGGCCTACAGCGGCAATATCGACTCGATCAAGGAAAGAGGCGGGCCGGTCGATTGGGTCGCCGTGGAGCCGCTGGTCGGGCGCCCGCAGGGCTTGGGCGTGGCGAAGCACGCGCCGCACCCGCACGCGGCGCTGCTGTTCGCCGATTTCGTACTCTCGCCCGAAGGCATGGAATTGCTCGGCGCCATGGGCCGCGTTCCGACCGGCAAGAGCGTGAAGACACCGCTCGACGGCACAAAATTCGTTCTGCTTGATGTCGCCACCATCAACGCAGAAAGCGACAAGTGGCAGAAAATATGGAACGAGTTGTTTTTGAAATGATAACGAACTGTTTTTGAGATGACGGGCGGAATGCCTAGTCTGCGGGTGCAACAGCCCGCGTAGGGTGGGCTGAGCCATAAGCGCGTTCACGCGCGTCGTTGACGCGCTATGGCGAAGCCCACCATATCTTGCGTAGCTCTACTATTTGCATTTCCGTGGGTACGGCGCGTTCTGCCTTCGCCCTTCTGGCTGCGGCGGACAAGTCTGCGCCTTTGCCCACGCCGCTCAATCCACGTACTGGAACACCAGCTGCGAATAGAATATATTTATAATATGAATATTACGCTTTCACCTGACCAGATAAAGTGGCTCGAAGCCCAGGTTGGCGCCGGGCATTTCAGTTCCGTTGACGATGCGCTCGCCGTCGCCGTCGCTGAGCTCATGGCGATCAACTATGACGATCTCGCTTGGGCAAAATCCTATGTGGATGAGGCGCGGGCTGCTGTCGCGCGCGGCGAAGTCGCCGCCCTTGAAGACGCGCTGACCGATATCGACGCCCACCTCGGTACGCTGAAGCCCTGATGGCGCGTGTCGTCGTCGGCGAGCTGGCATAACACGACCTCATACCAACGGCGTTAAGTAATGACCGTCATCCTGAGGTGGCCGCGAAGCGGCCCTCGAAGGATGAACGGCCACCGATCTCGGGTTTACCCGAGATCGGCATTT
>CAZNSG010000091.1:0-17069 GCA_964575715.1 uncultured Hyphomicrobiales bacterium
GCGCTTGAGCACGCGGATGCGCGCGATCAGTTCCGTATCGATCGCATCGCCGGATTTCTTAAATTCGCCGGTCAATTGCTCAACGCCGCCCTGTTTGCCGATATCCTGAATCAACAGACCGACGGTGCCGCCCTGGCGGCCTCCGAGCAAACGATCTAGTTTCTGCCGCGCATCGCCGGCCTTGAGATAGACTTGCGCCAGCAAATCGATTTCCACCGCCGTGCCGCGCGCCAACTGCATCTCGCGCGCCAACGCTGGATCGATGCGGCGGACCAATTCGAACAGCTCGCCCGAGCCCTGCCGCAACTCATCCATCTGCGCGGTGAAGCGTTGCAGCACTTGCCCGATGCGATCCTCGGTCAGCGCGAATTTCGCGCCAGCATCGTTGATTGCCTGCAATTGTGTGGCGGTGAGACCGACCGTCTCAGCCATATCCGCCAACCGTCCCATGTCGTCGGCGAATTTGTTGGCGGCATCGCTCGCCTGCTTCATGCCATACGCCAAAACGCCGACGACACCGGCCGCCGCCAAACCGACCGGGCCGATACGTGTGAGAATAGCCCCAATCGGCCCAAGCGAACTGGCATAGCCTTGCGCCACAACCGCCGCTTCCTGCGTCACCCGCGCGTGCAGCGATGTGGCCGCGCTGACGCTATTGTGATGCAGGATCGCCTTTTGCATCAAGTCGTTGGCCGCCGTCTGCTTGATCAAACCCTGTCCGACCGCCGTATCGAGATCGCGCTTAACCTTGGCTAAATCTTTCTGTGCGCGATATTCCTGGTCGTAACGACGATTGATTGATTCCAACCGCTTTTCCATCGATTGCGATGCGCGTTCATTGCTTCGCGAGGAGACTGCGAGATCATCGTATCCCTTGCCCAGACTGCGAACCCTTTGCTCGCTCTCGCTCACCCCGCGCGTGGTCGCCTCGATCACCAATCTGCGCGTGGTTTCTTGCACGGTTGCCATATCAGTTAGACCTCACAATGATGGTCGGATAGCGAAGGCTGGATTTTTGATCATTGCACCGCTGGATCGATTAGGGCCGACCCTCCCTCCGATGAACCTGGACATTGCGACAATTCCGGGTACGGGACTGCGATGCACCCAATTTTCACGATCTCATTCAAGAAAGCGCGCACGACCTCAACGACATCGAAAGCGGCCTTGCGTTTACTACGATCATGTAAGCTGTGAGCGAGGTTGAGCCCATCAACTGCGGTGGATACCGCCTTGAACATGCGCTGCTCGCTTGCGACGCTCTTGCGCCCGCAGTCCACGGCGAGGCGGACCAACTCTTCCAGGCCCCGCCGCTCGCCAACGGTGATCGAGACAATCTCGCGCAAGAGCGAGATCAACTCGTCGCGCGATGCTTTGGCAATCACATCCTCGACGATCTGCTCGCGGCCAGGCGCGGCGCTGGCGGCATCGATATCGGCCTGCGCTGGAGCGGATGAAGTTTCCGGCATATTCATCTGGTGAATCTCTATTTAATTTTCAACTTTTGCATGGGGTTGCCCCCAACGGTCCCGCCCCCCCAGGGGTTCCAAGGATTTGACTCCCCCCTCCGGCTAAAACGTTCCTCCGGTATCGAAATGCGGAACATCTATCCAGCCTCGCTACGATTTCGATTTGGTGTGTGTCGCCTCCGCTTGATCAGGGCTAATGCGGAGACGATGCGAGGATCCCGTGCTAGACGACAGCAATTGCCCCGATGCGGCTTAAAACCTGCGATACGTTGCGCCTCAAACGGATGCACGCCTGATGCAAGCGCCCGCGCGAACGCGCGCTGGCGACCATTCAATTTTTGCTTTTGTCCTCGGCCAGTAGAAGCATCAGCGCCCGTTTTTCGTCTGGCGCGGTGTTCAACAAGACCAAGATCAGCTGCGACCTCGGCCGGCGTCCGGACGCCGCCCATCGCTTCCAGTTGCGCAATGACGTCGGCGAGGGTCTGTACGCCTTCAAGTGAAGGTGGGCCGCCCATGGCTTCCAGGTCTGCACCCAGATCGCCCATGGCTTCCAGGTCTGCACCCAGATCGTTCATGGCTTCCTGCTCTTTTTTCGGAAGCGCGGCGAGCTTTTGCCAGCGATGCGATTGCGTCTTGCTGACGCCGAGGTCGGAGAGTTTGGGAGAAATCAAAGTAACAGGCTGTGACTTTGATTTTCTGTCGCCACCTTTCGTCTCGCGCTCCCCGTTCGATCGCGTCCGTTTTTTTGCAGTGTTCATGGACATCCCTTCAACGACTCATTTCGTGCAAAAAAAAGATTCCCAGATATGCGTAATTCAGCGCGTGCCTCCCCAACGATAGACGGCCCCTGCGGCGCCAGGGATTTGATCCCCCTCCCCGTTTGCTTTGTGATCTGGGTCACGCAAACTCCACTTCCGCTGGGTCCGGATCCAATTCCTGGAGCGGCCAATAGTCGCCGTATACGCTGGCATATATGGCGTAACTGGCAGCGCTGAATTCATCGGACGTTGCAGTCTCGGGTGATGCCTCGATCCGCTTAACCAATTCGCCCATCTCGCGCGACACCACAGCAATCCCCATCCGGGCTAGAACGTCCTCGAGTTCAACGAGGTCGACATCCTCGCCACCCGCGGATTTCAAATACATCACGCGCAGATCAAAGCGCGCGCGATCAAGTTGGTCATTTGGGTTTTTCATTGGCCGCTCCTGAGTCGGAGAACATCTACCTCGCGTTGGCGGCGTTGTGCGGCTCTGCTCTTGCCGGCTTGTCCGAAATCAATCAGCGCCTCAGGATTCGCACCCACCGCAGTGAGGGACCACTCAAGTAACTCTTGTTCCAGAAAGGTGATTCCGAAAGGCCGCGCTGGGTCCTTTGTGAATTCCCATGTGATCGGTATGAAGCCGACCGAACACGCGACTAGGAAACGCCCGTCGATCATTTTTCGAACGCGTTCGGCTAACGGGTTCGCTGCGCTCGGCGCAAGCGTCACTGTGGCTTTCAGCTTTAGTTCCTCGATCCAGACGGCCGGCGAGCGCCCAATGGGAAGCTCCGAACTGTCATGAGAGAAGAGGACAATCGGATTGCGCCGAAAGTTGGCGAGACGCCAGCCCTCAATCGCTATCGAGTCGTTCATGCGATCAATCGCTGGCGAGCTGATCGTAAATCTATAGTCGGGTGTCGTCGTATCGGCAGCGCGCGATTGAACCTCCGGGGCGCGCCGCGGCGGCGAAAATGTGACCGACCCCACGTCCCGCTCGACGAGCCCGAAACGCGCGGCGATCCTCTGGATGTCGCATGGACGCCATGCGATCCGATGGACGCCATTCAACCTGCGTCGAAACTGCTCAAGCGGTGCCGCGGCGTTCATATTATTCCCCGACGAGCCCGACGATCGGCCCGGCCGTGGTGTTGTCGCCGAGATCGTGCACGTTGATATCGACGCGCTCGCTGGCGCGCCATGCGATCTGGTCGAATTCGAGATAACGATTTTCGGTGCGAGCAACCGTCACACCGCGGCTCTCACCGAGCGTAGCGGCCAGCGACAGGTCGCCGAACAACAACATCACTTGGCCCGAGAGGTCGGTAACGACTTGCGGCAGTGCTTGCGCGAGCTGAATCGGCCAGCCCAGGAATGTCGGCATCATACGACCGCCGATATTTTGCATAATGATGCCCCCGGCCGTGCTGGCGAGGCGGCAGAAGACCGCTGCGAATCCCATGCTTGAGGTGAACCACCTGGCTGTGGGCAAAGCATAGGCTGGCAATTTTCCGATCAGGTTTGTGAGGTCGATCAGGTCGATCTCTGCGAACGTGTCGTGTCCGCTCGCCGCGACCACCTTGCCGGCGTTATGGGTGCCGTCGAGTAGCAGAGTGGTGACTCCTAGCATTCCGCTATAGGTCGATGTGCCGTCGCCGTTGAAACCGCAATCATCTTCTTTCCCAGCGAAGGCATAGGCAACTTCGGACGCAAACCACACGCCCAGATCGATCACTGCGTCCTCGTCCAACTCAGACGAGCTGCGCGTTAACGTCGCCAGCTTTTTGGCTGTGAGGCCGACGTTGCCCCATAATCCCTGGCTTTCCGTGATCGCGTTATTCTCCGCGACAAAATACGCGGTGAGTCCGCCCGTGCGACGGGGAATCGAAGCCACATCGTCACTCATCGGCACAACCCGCGCACTCGAACGGAAGGCACCGCGTTCCTCTCGGAGCGAAATGATCGTCCGCATCAATTCGATCGGCACCAGGAATCCGCCCGCGGTGTTGACGCCCTCGGCCTGCGCCTTGATGATCGCGATGCCATTGTCTCGGCACCATGCAGCAGCTCGCGCGTGGCCGCTTATGGCCAGAAACCAAGAGCCGGCCTGGAACGCTTTGGCTTCGCTCTGGAACGCCCGCAGCGGCGCGTAGCGCAACGCGGTCGCCGGTCCGTATGCCAGTCTGTTAGACATTGCTCATTTCCTTCTGTGAAATGACGACGAGCTTCACGGCCGCACCAAGAAATTCGCGCGCCCAGTGTCCGGCATTCGGCGTCTTTGGTGTTCCGAAAAGCTTCGCGCTGTAGCCGTCGAGTGGAAGCGACGGAAGCTGGCCGCCGCTCATCATGCTGGCCCGCATGTCCTCGATCTCACCGTTCGCGACAATCAGTTCGACGATCGCGAGCGCGCGCTTGCGCTGCAGCGCGCACCAATCCTTGCTGCACTCATTGGCGAGCTTTCGCGCCCGTTCCCCATGCTCAGCGATGGCGCGACTCTCGCCAAATTGGATGGCGCGGTCGATGACCAAAACTTCCTGGCGAAGATCGTGGAGCCGCAGGGACTCGTCTTTTTTCGCGGGTGGCGCATGAAACTCGCCAGCTTCCAGCAATGTTCGCGCGCGGTCGTCGAGGTCATCGCCCGGTCCAGGTTCACGCCCGACCGCACCATTTTTCTCCAACGCAATCTGCTCGGAGATATTGGCCACCCGCATTAACTTGAGTTGGTACAGCCGCTCATCTATCGGGAGCCGAACCTTTTCGCGCGCGGTCGATTTTGCCATTTGGAACCTCGTTGTCGATTCGACCCTCGACTGATTCGTGGCCAGAGTTAAGGGGGGATTTCTGGCCAAGCCACTCCCGCAGAACGGTGAGACCTGGGACACGGCAGCCACAACTCATAACGATATGAAAAAAAACCGCGCGTTCTCCGCTGCGTGGCGGCGCCGCCTTGTCGGATTCAAATTTTGTGTTTCGGTAATTGATCAGTTTTCGCCGGAGTTTGAGCGCCGCAGCGCGATCGCTTTCGCCTCGCCGCTCTACTCCTGCGATAGCTTGGTCCCGTACCTCAAACCGCAGTTCCTGTCGCCAGCGGTCCCGCAAGCCAAGTGCCGCTTCGATCGTCACGCCCGTCTCGAAAATGGCATTGCGTAGACCGTGCACGAGCCATTCCCCATCAGCTCGCGACAAGACCTCGCCGTTCTCCGTGGCTGCAATAACTCGCGCGAGCCGTTGAACCGATTTCGCTTTATCGTCAGTCACGGTACTTGCCGCCACATTGCCACTTCAACTCTTCCCACAGCCGCATAGCCACCGCAGCGTCCAATCGGTCGCGCTGCTCGGCCCTAAACTTGAGTTGGCGAAAATAATTACGCCGCAAAGTCGGTGGCGTGATGCCAAGCGAATGGGCGATACGCTCATTGTTCCAGCCGAGCGCGACTAACATGGTGACTTTGTTACAGTTTTTCTGTGTGGCGATATGCTGCGGGCGCCCGCGTTTACCCCACCCTTGCGGGATGGGGTCGCCGAAGAGGTCCAAAATCTCAGTCATAGAAAAAAAACCTCTGAATTAGACCCCAGCGGTTGCCGACCCCAAAGGCGGCAGAGATTTGACCCCGCCTCCCCTCTGCAGAAATTCGATCATCTTCATCCCCACGGTTTGCTGGCTTCGCCCCGGCAAGATTGGAAGCTTCCGCGCGCGTCATCATCGGATGCACAGCGCCGGATTCCATCAGCTTAGAAATGCGTACAGGCGCGATACGGGACAGAACATTGAGCGTGCCCCACGATGCTGGCAATTGATCGACGTTTGGAACACTGTTCCAAAAACCACATTCTGCTATTGCCATCAATTTGTAGGCAGCGCTGAGCGAAAATGGATATCGTGCGACGTCCTTGCGTTCGCTCGTGGTGCTGCGGCGCCTGGTCATCTGACACCCGCGCCGCTGTCGTGCGTCGACCCCATGACTTGGACCGTCCAGCCACGGCCATCCATCGCCCAGGTCTCCATCAACTTGACGCTTTCGCCTGCCGCGAGTTTACGGTTCCGCTCTGCGGTCCATTCCACTGAATAAGGTTTGAGATCGACCACACGCCGTTCAGTGACGGCCAATATGGAAGTCGACCGCAACCGCTCGCGCTCCCATCGGCGATTGGCCAACCAAGTGACCGCCCACATGCCATCCAGGTCGATGCCTTGCGGACCAATCAGGTTTCCAATTGCGCGCCGCTCATCGCGGGCCAGCTTGCGCCATCGCGCCAGCGCCGGGCCGGTCGGCCCTGGCTGCTCGCGAAGCGCTTTCCAGAACTCGTTGAAGGTTACGTCGCCCCCTGGGCCAAGCACCTCGCCATCAAGGAGGTCGGTGCGATGGTCTACTGCTCGAACAACACCACTCATCGGATGCCCTTGCGGTTTATCCGCTTGTGCCGCCGACGTTGGAGGGTTGGGAGGAGACTCCCGCTTAATGGATTCAGTAAGTTTATAAGACTCGGCGGCAGAAAATTGCCGGTCATTGGCGTTTTGACCGGCAGAAAATTGCCGGTCCGGATCGGCAGGTTTCTGCCGATCATGTTGCCGATCATCTGGCAATGCGGGCGAGATGATCGGCACGCCATTGAGGCAAAATGTATAACGGTTTGTTCGGTTCCTGCCTCGCCGCTCGACACACAGGAGGGCGCTGTTTTCCAGTCGCCGCAGCGAATTTCGGATTGATCGGTCGCTTTTTGAAAGGGTTTCTATCAGCCGCAACTGACCCGGCCATGATGTACCTTCGTTCACCGCCGAAGGAAAATTGACCAGCGCCTGTGCCAAACGACTATCAAATTCGCTGAGCGCGCCCGAGCGAATCTCAGCATTGACATGCTGGAGCCATTTTGTGATTGCGCGGCGCCCAGCTTTGGTTCGCGCCGATTCATCCGACCGCCTCGCTTTTCGTTCGATGTCGAATCGAAGCACATCAGCCATCAGCGTCAATCTCGGCATTCGATTGAAACGCTGCGACCATCGCTGGCGTGCCGACAACAAACGCGAATCCCCGAAACGACCCGCCGCTCCGCATTTGCTTTGCAGATTGCAACAGATACCCGGCCGCTGAGGCTTCTTTCAGCATTCGATTGAACCGCAGTGGCCCCGCGACCTTCGCGCTGCCATTTGCATTGAGCATCTTGGCGAGCGCGGTCTTATTCGGACACCGTTCCAAATTGGATGTGAGCAGCATCGTGATCATCGCCCGCGTGTCGAGCTGCAGCGATGAATCCGCGAGCACATTGCCGACGATCGCCAGCAATTCGGAATTTGTTGCCGGCCGCAAGATCATCTTGCTGCCTCCGGCGCTGTGCGCGGCGTAGCAATCGCTGCCAGCAGTTTTAATCGAGCGGCTTTCGGTGCAGCTTCCCAAGCCGCGCGCAGCGCGGCCAGATCGCGCGCGGCTTTCGCGGCTATGCCTTCGCGCGTCCGCTCTGAAATTTTCCGTCGGAGCGCGGGGTCGGCGAACGCCGCCACCAAGCCCGCATATTTTCGTTCACGCATGCCAGGGACGTTGTGCGCTGCCTTTGTCCGCTCGCTGATACAATCGCGCACCGCTGGCGACGCCATCGCCACCCGCACCAACTCGCCGTGTCGGCGCCGGCGCTCAGGATCGTCCCATTGCGCTTGCGCTCGTTGCCGTGCAGCGTCGGCAAATTCGGCGGACATGCGACGATCTGCCGTCATTCGCGCAGCTCCGGGAATGCGAGCTGGTTATCCGGTCTTCGCTTCAGAAATTTAGGAATGTCGGTCTGATTAGTTTCAATTGAATCTGACGGTGGGCGCGGGCCGTTTTGTTCAAAAGTTGCGCACGCAGGATTTGGTTCGACTGCATTATTACCGATGTCGTTGCCGTGCAAATCCCAATTCTCTCGCGGACCGCCGCGCGAAAATAATTCAAAATAGCGAGGTGCAGGCGAAAGCTTTTCGATGATCGCATAAACCTCTTGGGGCTTTTGCGAATGCACGCCACCTTCACCTTCGAACCAGGTCTTCGTGTCGCCGCCGAGACACAGCACGTCTCCGCGCACCATCTGGATTAAATGCTCGGTCGCCCCCCGCGCGCGGTGGCCTTGCCCCCATTTTCGTTTGACCCAGGTGAACAACGCCACGGGATTCAAGCCCCATGCCTTCGCAAATATAAGATGGTCACCGCGCAGCAAATGAAAGTTGGTGATCCAGAGCCACACCGATGAATTCGGATGGAGGATCGACACCATCGGAAATTCGACGGAGCGCTCCGCGACCATGGTTGGATATGGATAATAACCGCGCGCACCATGATCGCTGTTGCGATCGTCTGGCTCGCTTGCCCAGGGCCAGTCAACCATGCCTGATCGGTAGGGGCCGTTCATCGGTAGCGGAGGTGGTTCCGCTTTGATCGCGTCCGATGCCTTGAGATTCTGCAGTCGCTTATAAGGACCATTGACGCGGCCGGTCCGGTCCATTGCCTCGACCAGCTTGCCGAATTTTTCCGGCTCGGCCTCGGCCGCCATCACTATGGTTTCGGCCTTCGCGAGAGTGGTGCGTGTCGTGCCTGTGGCAGCCCCTGCCAACTTGGCAGGGGCTGTGCTCTTCTGCTTGCCGCCGGCAACAATGCGGTCTCTTGCCGCCGCTTTGATTTCTGGCTCGATCTCTCGCTTGATCGCGACCGCTTCGCTGAGTGTAAAATCTTTTCGGTCAAAGTTCTCGGCCGCTTCAGCGCGCACTACATCGGCGATGGGAATGATAGTGACCGAGATTTCAGTCCAGCCCAGCAAGTCAACGGCGGCAAGGCGCCGTGCTCCCGCGATCAGCGTACCATCCGGCCGGATCACAATCGGGTGCAGAAGCCCATATTCTTGAATGCTCCTGGCAAGCGCGGGAATGTCGCCTAGATCTTTGCGATGACGCGGCGGAATAATAATAGCGCGCGGGTCACGAAATTCCTGTGCCGAATGCGGCGCGGCAGCATCAACGCGCTTGCGCGCGGCGGTGTTGTCGGATATGTCCAACATTGTCAGAATATTTCTTGCCCGGTTCGCGACGCCATCGCGGCCGGGCATTTTTCTTGCACGGCAGGGCATGTTTCTCAGTGTGATTCGGAACGCGGTTCACGCCCATGATCAACCAGCCGATCGCCAAGTTGCGCGAGGCAATTCTATTTTCCTGCGGAGCCAACGCTGCGCACGGCCAGCGCCGCCCGGTCAGCACGGATATGTCCCGATGGGCGCTGCGCCGATACGTGTTCGGTTTCATTTTGGAACTAGGCTGCTGAAGGTCGCTGGTCGGCACAGCGCTCTGCAGCACGCCGGGCAAGAAAGCCGTCGATCTCGTCCTGAAAGAATGCGACCCGTCGCGTGCCAATGCGAACCGGCGCTGGAAACTGCCCCTTCGAAATTTCTCGCCACATCGTTGCGGCGGAAAAAGGAATTTGTTTGAGGACTTCGCGCGGCGCCACCAGCTTGCGCGACTGAGATGTTTCCGACATTGACCGCTCCGTGTTACACGCGGCCCGTATGGACCTCGTGAATAATCAGACGGTCTCAGTAATCTTCTGCGTCTCCGGTGTAACCACCCCAATCACAAAGATGATGGTCAACCACTTGGGGGGGACAGCACGGAAGCGCACACTTTTTCGATGTGTTTCATGATAGTGGGCCAGGAATATCTGGCCCTGCCGACATTCTTCAACGCAACAGTTAGCGGTTCCAAGACGGCGGCCATGTATCGGTCGAACGGACCATCGGGCTCCACACCATTTTTCCGGGGCCGGGGAATCTTGCCATGCACCTGCAGGTAACTTTTGGCAGCTCTTTCGATCAACCGATCTAAGACCCGCAGCCGAGCGGCCCGCCCGCTTCCGGATTTGTTCCAGCCCAGTTTCTCGTCCCGCAAATCACATTTTGCCGACTCGATAAGCACACTGAGTTTTCGAAGATCGCCCGCCAGTCGATAATCAATCAATTGCGTGCGTGCTCGCGCCCACTCGGAGCTTGGTGGCAAGAGGGCGTGTTTTTTAAACTCTTCGAAATTGTCCATATCCAGGATGACGAGGCGATGTAACAAGGCCGGAAAACCGTTCGCAGATTCAGGTTTCGTCGCAAAAAAGCAGCGACAGAATTCTCTCAGAGCTTTTTCCGCGTCTTCAATTTTGTTGAGTTGCTCACCCGCGCTCACCCGCCCGGTCGATATCTCATTAATCTCTTCAATGCCGTGGCGAATTTGCATTTCCAAAATGTCTCGCGTTCTCAAACGAAGATCGGCGTTCGGGTGATCGGTGCGGAGAAAACTTTCTATCGTCTTCCACTTGTGATCAGGGTATCGCTGCCAAGCGCAGCCGAACGTCGGTGAGCCGGTCATCGCCAAGTCCTCGCTCACGCCGCATCACCCCTTGCGAGCAAGACCACATTGTCGGCACTTCGATCAAGGATAGCGATGAGGCGGCGCTCCCAAAGCTCCAAGGCTTCTCGCTTCTCGCGGTCATACTCATAACGATTGTAGATGCGATCGGTGATCTTGGCCTTGGTGACGGTGCGATGATTAAGCACGTGGCCGATGACGTGCGGCACAACGCCGAGGTCGGCCATAATGGTCGCTGCGGTCCGCCGCAGATCATGCGCGGTCCAATGCGGGATGCCAAATATGTCGCGTGATTTTCGAACGGCCTTGCCGACGCTCGACGATTTCATCGCGTCGTCTTTGCCGTACCCCGGAAATAGAAATTCGGTGGTCGCGGACGTGAGCGCCGGCTTGACGATGTCGAGCGCCGTGCCGGTCAATGGTACGCGGTGCGCATGGCCGTTCTTCGAACGCCAAGAGGGAATAACCCACGCGCGACTCTCAAGATTGAATTCATCGCGCGACATGCCGGCGACTTCGCCGAGGCGCTGGCCGGTGATCAGGCACAGCTTGAGAATCTGCCGCCCGTCGTGAGAAATTGGTGCTTCCGCCAGCCCATTCCATACCGCCCGGATTTCATCTTCGGACAGCACGCGCTCGCGCTCGCGCGTCTTGAACGGCTTTTTCATGCCAACGCACGGACTACGCTCGATGAGCCCCTCGCCGACCGCCCAGGAAAACATCTTGCGCACGATCTCGAACGTCCGGCTCGCGCCGATCGTCACACCGCGGCCGACCATGCGCTCGGTGATGCGGCTGATATCGCGCCGCGTGACCGCTTCGGCCTTGGCGCGCCCGAATAGCGGCAAGACGTCTTTTTCGAGCGCCTGCCGGTCGCGCTTGGACGTGCGCTTGCGCTTTTCCGCGTACAGGGTGAGGTATCGCTCGGCGAGATCGGCTACCGTCAAAGCCTCACGCTCGGTCCGGCGTTCACCGGCCGGGTCTTTCCCGTCTGCGACTAGCCCCGCAACCTTCCGGGCGCGTAGGCGGGCTTCCTTGAGCGACAATGCCGCCAATTTACCGAGCTGCACCCGGCGCCGCAGCGCATCGGCGCGGCGCGTGTAGTTGAAAAACCATGTCACCGAACCGCCCGGACTGATCTTGAGCGATAGTCCCCGCGTGTCCTCGTCGAACCATTCGACGGCCTTCGGACCCGGCTTGGCGGTCTTGATGAATCTGTCGGTCATGTTGACAACGGGCATCGGAATTCCTCCGTGTACGCCCCATGTACGTCAACGCACGCGATTGGGTGATTTCTACTGAGACCATTTGAGTGCTAGAGAATGCAACAACGATGCAGGTTTTCGGTGCTTTTCATGCCTCACATAGTCGCACACGATATCATAAGCAAGCGGCTGGGAGCCGCGCGCGCGCGATTTCCCCCGCCGCAATCGGCTCATCTCGGGACTCGCGCTCGGCGTGGTGATCGTGGAGGCGGCGCGCCGTTCGGGTTCGCTGATTACCGCGCGCATGGCGCTCGAACAGGGCCGCGAGGTGTTTGCGGTTCCCGGCTCTCCCCTCGACCCGCGCGCCGAAGGCACCAACGGACTGCTCAAGCAAGGCGCGGCCCTGGTCACGGAAACCGCGGATATCCTCAACGTGCTGCACCCGATCCTAGGCCGCACCGTCGAGCTGCCAGCCGAAGAGCCGGAAGCGGCGGCGGTGCCGCTCTCCGAGCCGGGCGTCGACGAGCGCGCCCGAGTGCTCGCGCTGCTTGGCCCCGCACCGGTTGCCATAGACGATCTGGTCCGGCTCTCGAATACCTCGCCCGCGATCGTGCGCACGGTTTTGCTGGAGCTTGAGATCGCCGGGCGGCTTGAGCGCCACGGCGGCGCCTTAGTTTCTTTGATATAAGGTGGACCAATGATCAGACGCATCATCACAGTCCTCGTTCTGGCCCTCGCCCTCGGCAGTATTGCCATCGCAGCACCGCCGTGGGTCGATCCGAATCCCCCGCCCGTCGTGGAATACAAGGTCTTTCTCGATCAGCTTTGGCGCGACGCGCAAAAGCAAGGCATTACCCGCAAAACGTTCGATCTGGCGTTTGACGGCATCACGCCCGATCCGCGCATCATGCCGATCACCAAACGCCAGCCGGAATACGGCAAGCCGGCCGGCGAATATCTGAATTCGATTGCTTCCCCCGCGCGCATCAAAGCGGGGCTGCGCAAGGCCGAGGAGTGGCGCGAGACATTCGATGCGGTCGAGAAGAAATACAAGGTCGAACGCTGGATCATCGTCTCCATCTGGGGAATGGAAACTTCATACGGCGCCATGAAGGACAAGTGGGACGTCATCCGCTCGCTTGCCACTTTGGCGCATGCCAACTACCGGCATCCGTATTTCCGCAACGAGCTCCTGGTCTCGCTGAAAATTCTCCAGGAAGGTCATGTGGCGCGTGACAAATTCGTCGGCTCCTGGGCCGGCGCGATGGGACAGACCCAGTTCATGCCGTCGAATTTCTTCGACTTCGCGGTGGATTTTTCCGGCGACGGGCGGCGCAACATTTGGACCGACGTGCCCGACGTGCTCGCCTCGACCGCCAATTATTTCCAGAAGGAACATTGGCAACATGGATTGCCATGGGGCTTCGAGGTGACCGTGCCCGAAGGTTTCGATTACCGCCGCAGCCGCGCCGCCTTCGCCGAATGGGCCAGGCTCGGCGTCAAGCGCGCCGACGGCGGCGCCTATCCCGCGGCCGGCGACGCCATATTGTTCTTCCCGACCGGCGTGCCGGGGCCAGCGTTCGTGGTTACAAAAAATTTCGATGTCATCAAGGAGTACAACAATGCGGATGTCTATGCGCTCGCCATCGGACATCTGGCCGATCGCATGCGCGGTATGGGGCCGATCCGCGCGACCTGGCCGCAGCACGCCACGCAGCTCTCGCGCGATGACCGCATCGCGCTGCAGAAGCGGCTCGCCGAGCTCGGCTACAAGGTCAACAACTTCACCGCGCACTTAGATTTCGACTTAAGGGACAACATCCGCGCCGAGCAGGTGAAGTTCGGCATGCGCCCCGATGGCCATCCGACCACCGCCCTGCTCGATCGCCTGGGAATAAAGCGACCGTGACCCAAGTCTAATCGTCCAAGCCTAACCGTGAGCGATCTTGGCTTTGGGATCACTCGTTCGCGGGCGCGCCGAAACATTCTCGGCTTCCAAGTGGGCCATATCGAGCAGGTAGCTGAGTGTCTCCAACCCATGCCGGCGGGCGACCATGGCAAGTTCGCTGGTCAACGCCGCTAGATAGACGGCAACTTGGTCGCGGTCTTGCTCCGCCTTTAAACCCGGATGCTCTGCCATATCCCGCCGCGATGTGCTCATGCGTCCTGCGCCTGGAATGTCCTGGACATCTGTTGAGCACGAGGTAGCACATATTAGAACGCGAGAAGTCATACATCAATACACTTTCAGATTGTAGCTGCGTGTGCCTTTGGACACGCAATATGACCCCCATATGACCCCCATTCGAAACCCACCAGAGTCTTATCAATTTGACAGGTGGCGATGAGTTACCCATGTTTCTGACGATTCGCACCGGCACCTTTAGCCTGAAATTGGCTCGAAAGCGGCACCTAACCACTTGGATTTAAATGAAAATCGTAGTTGTTGAGTCTCCCGCCAAGGCCAAGACGATCAATAAATATCTCGGCCCAGGCTACGAGGTCCTGGCATCTTTTGGCCATGTGCGCGACCTGCCGGCCAAGGACGGCTCGGTCGATCCCGAAGCCAATTTCCATATGCTATGGGAGGTCGATCCCAAGTCGCAGAAGCGCCTCGACGACATCGCCCGCGCGGTCAAAGGGGCCGAAAAGCTAATTCTGGCCACCGACCCCGATCGCGAGGGCGAGGCCATCTCCTGGCATGTGCTTGAAGTGCTCAAGGGCAAGCACGCCCTCAAGAAGATTCCGGTCGAGCGGGTGGTGTTCAACGCCATCACCAAACAGGCGGTGATCGAGGCGATGGCGCACCCGCGCCAAATCGATTCCGCCTTGGTCGATGCCTATCTCGCGCGCCGCGCGCTCGATTACCTGGTCGGTTTCACGCTCTCTCCCGTGCTGTGGCGAAAACTTCCGGGCGCACGCTCGGCCGGGCGTGTGCAATCGGTGTCGCTGCGTCTGGTCTGCGACCGTGAGCTCGAAATCGAAAAATTCGTTGCGCGCGAATATTGGTCGCTGGTCGCCAAGCTGGCGACCCCGCGCGGCGATACCTTCGAGGCCCGTCTCGTCGGCGCCGATGGCGCTAAAATCCAGCGCCTCGACATCGGATCGGGCGCGCAGGCCGATGACTTTAAGCAGGCACTCGAAAAAGCGACATTCACGGTTGCCAACGTCGAGGCGAAGCCGGCGCGGCGCAACCCGCCCCCGCCTTTCACGACATCCACGATGCAGCAGGAAGCCAGCCGCAAGCTCGGTTTTGCACCTGCGCACACGATGCGGTTGGCGCAGCGCCTGTATGAAGGTATCGATATCGACGGCGAAACAGTCGGCCTCATCACTTATATGCGAACCGATGGTATCGACATGGCGGAGGAAGCGATCACCGCGATCCGCCGGATGATTGGTAGCGATTACGGCTCGTCTTACGTTCCGGATGCGCCGCGCCGCTACCAGAACAAATCCAAGAACGCGCAGGAGGCGCACGAAGCCGTACGGCCGACCGACCCGACGCGTTCCCCGCGTGACGTAGCGCGCGCCGTCGAACCTGAACAGGCCAAACTCTATGAGCTGATCTGGAACCGCGCGATTGCGTGCCAGATGCAATCCGCCGAACTCGAGCGTACCACAGTGGATATCACGGCGCAGGCCGGCGGGCGCAACATCGAATTGCGGGCGACCGGCCAGGTCATCAAATTCGACGGCTTTCTAAAGCTTTATCGCGAAGACTTCGACGATCCGAACGAGGCCGGCGAGGATGACGACGAGTCACGTCGTTTACCCGTGATGTCACAGGGCGAGACGCTCGATAAAAAGTCGATCGCGGCCGACCAGCATTTCACCGAACCGCCGCCACGCTATTCCGAGGCCTCGCTGGTCAAGCGCATGGAGGAACTTGGCATTGGCCGGCCCTCGACCTATGCATCGATCCTGCAAGTGCTCAAGGATCGCGGCTACGTGCGCATCGACAAGAAGCGCCTGGTGCCCGAGGACAAGGGGCGCGTGCTGACCGCATTTCTGGAGAGTTTCTTCGCCCACTACGTCGAGTACGATTTCACCGCCGATCTCGAGGAGCAGCTCGATCGCGTCTCCAACAACGAGATCGCCTGGCGCGATCTGCTGCGCGATTTCTGGCTCGGATTTGCCGCCGCGGTCGCCGAGATCAAGGATCTGCGCATCACCGAAGTGATCGACGCGCTCAATATTGTGCTGGCGCCGCACATCTACCCGCCGCGCGCCGACGGCACTGATCCACGCGCATGTCCCAATTGCGCGACGGGCAAGATTTCGCTCAAGCTCGGCAAGTTCGGCGGCTTCATTGGCTGCGAAAACTATCCCGAATGCCTCTACACCCGCCCGCTTACGGTCGCGGCCAATGGCTCCGCCGGCAATGGCATGCGTAAGCTGGGCGAAGATCCGCAGTCCGGGCTAGAGGTGACCATGCGCAGCGGCCGATTTGGCCCCTACCTGCAGCTCGGCGAGGGCAGCAAGGAAGAGAAGCCCAAGCGTTCCAGCCTGCCCAAGGACGTTTCGCCCGACGACATCGATTTGCCGCGTGCCCTCGGACTGCTCTCGCTTCCGCGCGAGGTGGGAAAGCATCCCGAGGACGGCGAGCCGATCATGGCAGGCATCGGCCGTTTCGGCCCTTATGTGAAGCACGACAAGACCTACGCCAGCATCGAGACCGGCGACGACGTGCTCAACATCGGACTCAACCGCGCGGTTACGCTGATCGCCGAGAAAAAACTAAAGCCCAGCCGCGGCCGCCGCTTTGGCGCCGATCCTGGCCGCCCGCTGGGTGACCATCCGCAGAGGGGCGGGCCGATTGTAGTCAAGAACGGCCGCTACGGGCCCTACGTCAGCCACAACGGCATCAACGCCACCTTGCCTGCGGACAAGACCACCGAATCCATCACCCTCGACGAGGCGATCGGATTGCTCGACGCCCGCGCCGAGCGCACGGATGGCGCACCGGCGCGCCGCCGCCGGCCGGCGCGCGCGGAGAGCGCGCGCAAGGAGCCGGTGCACAAAGCCGCGCGCAAGCAACCAGCGCCCAAACCGAAGAAACACGCGGTCGCCAGCGGCGCGGCCAAGCTCGCACGCCGCTCAAAGGCGCGCGCCAAATAATCCATTGCCAAGAGCATGATCCCGAAAAAGCCTGCCCCGGGCATAGCCGTCCGAAGGACGGCGTCGCGGAGCCTGTCCTTGGGCTTGCCGAAGGCAAGACCCGAGGGCTCGCCTATGATACCGGAAGTCGGGTTTACCCGGCTTCCGGCGTACT
>CAZNSG010000092.1:0-4155 GCA_964575715.1 uncultured Hyphomicrobiales bacterium
TGCTTGCGCTCAATGATCTCGCCCAGATCGTCAACTTCGACCGACCGGATTTGAAATTCATACCCTACAATCCACGCTTTCCGGAACGCATCCGCGATCATAACGGCGACTGCTTCGCCGCTATCCGGCAAAAGGATCTGATTGTCCATCACCCCTATGAATCCTTTGACGTCGTCGTGCAGTTTCTCCAGCAGGCCGCACGCGATCCTGAAGTGGTGGCGATCAAGCAGACGCTCTATCGGACGTCGGCCGAGTCACCAATCGTCAAGGCCTTGGCGGAAGCCGCCGAGGCCGGAAAATCGGTCACCGCGCTGGTCGAGCTCAAGGCCCGCTTCGACGAGGAAGCCAACATCCGCTGGTCGCGCGACCTCGAACGCGCGGGCGTGCAGGTCGTATTCGGCTTCATCGAACTCAAGACCCACGGCAAGCTCTCGCTCGTGGTCCGGCGCGAGGGCGGCGCGCTCACCACTTATGTCCATGTCGGCACCGGCAACTACCATCCGCTCACAGCGAGGATTTACACCGATCTTTCGTTCTTTACCACCGATCCGGTGATTGCGCGCGACGTCGGCCGCATCTTCAACTTCATCACCGGCTATGCCGAACCTGCTGAGCTCGAAAAGCTTGCGATCTCGCCGGTCAATCTGCGCACCCGCATCCGTAATCACATCGCCCAGGAAATCGCGCACGCCAAGGCGGGGCGGCCGGCGGCGATCTGGATGAAGATGAATTCGATTGTGGACCCAGAGATCATCGACGACCTCTACGCCGCCTCGCGCGCCGGCGTTTCGATCGATCTCGTGGTGCGCGGTATCTGCTGCCTGCGGCCGGGGTTGCCAAATATGTCGGAGAACATCCGGGTCAAATCGATTGTCGGCCGCTTTCTCGAGCACGGCCGCATCTATTGCTTCGGCGCCGGCAATGGACTGCCCCACCCCAAGGCCGCGGTCTATATTTCCTCCGCCGATATGATGCCGCGCAACCTCGACCGTCGCGTCGAGGTGTTGTGCCCGATTCTCAATCCCACGGTGCATGAGCAGATAATCGATCAGATCATGGCCGCCAACTTCAAGGACAACGAGCAGAGCTGGAAGCTCTTGCCGGACGGCACTTCGATCCGTATTAAGGCGGCACCGGGCGAAGAGCCGTTCAACGCCCACAAATACTTTATGACCAACCCAAGCCTGTCCGGCCGTGGAAAATCCCTCAAAGAGTCGCCCCCTCGCAGCCTCGTTCGCCGGGCCGACCGCGCGTGAGTTTCGCCCACATCATATGACTCCTGCACAGGGGCGCCTCGGCGACCGGCCGCCCGTTGCCGTCATCGACATTGGCTCGAACTCGGTCCGGCTCGTCGTCTATGAGGGGCTGACGCGCAGCCCCACCCCGCTGTTCAACGAAAAGACGCTCGCCGGTCTTGGCCGGGAAGTGCAGACCAAGGGCTTGCTCGCGCCCGACGCGGTGGAGAAGGCGCTCGGTGCCCTCAAACGATTTCGCGCGCTCTGCGATATCATGCGGGTCGAGCATTTGCTGGTGATAGCGACCGCGGCCTGCCGCGATGCAAGAAATGGCAAGGCTTTCATCACCGAGGCCGAGCGCATCTGCCGCGTGCAGATCGATGTAATTTCCGGCGCGCGCGAGGCCAAGCTGACGGCGCTCGGCGTGGTTTCCGGCTTTCACCAGCCCGATGGCATCGTCGGCGATCTCGGCGGCGGTTCACTTGAGCTCGCCGACGTAAATGGCACCCGCATTGGAACCGGCGTGACGTTGCCGCTCGGCGGGCTCGCGCTGCTCGACAGTTCGTCAAAGTCGATCAAGCGCGCGGAGAAAATCGTCAAGAACGCGCTCGGCAAAGTGCCGCTACTCAAGGAAGCCAAAGACCGCACATTCTATGCCGTCGGTGGCACCTGGCGCGCGCTTGCACGCCTCCACATGTGGCAGACCGGCTATCCGCTCCACGTCAAGCATGGCTACGTCATCCGCACCAGGGAAGCGCTCGAATTCTCCCGCCTCGTAACAATGGTCAGTCCCGACATGCTCTCGCAGATCGAAGTGGTGACCGACGCCCGCCGGCCGCTGCTCGCCTATGCTGCCGTGGTACTCGAATACATCCTGCGCAGAGGAGAACCGAAGGATGTCGTTTTCTCGGCGCTTGGAATCCGCGAGGGCCTGCTCTATTCGCTGCTCCAAGCCGAGGAGCGCAGGCAAGATCCCCTGCTCGTAGCTGCGAACGAACTCAATCGCTTGCGCTCGCGCTCACCCCGGCACGGCGAAGAACTTATTGCGTGGACCGACACGTTCATGGCCTCATCCGGGCTCGAAGAAACGAAGGATGAAAAGCGCCTGCGCCACGCAGCCTGTCTGCTCGCCGACATCGGCTGGCGCGCGCATCCCGATTATCGCGGCGAGCAGTCCATGAATGTCATCGCGCATGCGGGCTTTGTCGGCATCGACCATCCCGGCCGCGCGTTCCTGGCACTTGCGGTATTTTTCCACCACGTCGGCGTGACGCATGACGAGGAGCTCTCGCCGCGTCTGCGCGAGCTTGCATCGACCCGCATGATCGACCGCGCGCGCGTGCTTGGTGCTGCCATGCGCGTTGCCCATCTCATCTCGGCGGCACAACCGGGCCTGTTGCCAAAAGTGCCGCTCAAAATCGAAAAACACCGCCTTGTGCTGCGCCTGCAAGGAAAATTTGCCGCCCTTGCCGGCGACCGCGTGTTCGCGCGCCTGAAACAACTCGCCCGCCTGATTGGCCGTGAAGCGATGATTGTAACGAGATAATACCAACGGCATTGAGCAATGACCGTCATCCTGAGGTGCTCGCCACCGATCTCGGGTTTACCCGAGATCGGCATTTAAATGCGCAAGTCGGCTATAGCCGACTTGCGTGGCGAGCCTCGAAGGATGCACGGCCCGGGCCGTCGCCCTTCGAGGCTCGCTTCGCTCGCGCCTCAGGGTGACGGGGAAAGTGAGTCATCCGTTCTCGCCGTTGGTATAACACTATCGAAATCGACGACACGAAAGTGATGAAGAATATCTTGCTGAACGCAATGCAAAAGGTTTTTAAATTATGGTCAATAACTTTTAGCACGTATCGCCGTCATCATGGAATCATGCGTATCGAATTCCGCACGCCAGCCGGTCGATTGGAGTTTGGTAGTATCCACGATCAGTTCTTCGCCCAGCCGCTCCCAGACGTGATTCCGCTTTAGCAATCGCAGCGCAAGTTGAATGAGCTTGGGCGGAAAGTAGACCAATCCCGGCCGACGTCCCAGTGCTCTGCGCAATACTGTGAAGAGTTCATTTACGGAAATCGGTTTAGCGTCGGCTATCAGATATGTTTCCCCGATGGTTGTAGATTTATTCATCACGAATAGTATTGCAGATACGAGATTGTCAACGCAGAGCACGGATCGTCGATTCTTGAACCCAGCAAGTGGCAGCGGCAATGGCGATGATGCCAATCGAAACACGGTCAAAAAATTTCCTTTTGGTTCTTCGCCATAAACAACGACGGGGCGAAAGATTGTAAATGGCACGCCCGCCGTGCGAACGGCGATTTCGCCTGCAAGTTTCGATGCTCCATAAGAATCGGTTGGGAGAGGTTCGTCTGTTTCGCGGAGTGGATAGTTCGCGCATGGACCTGTCTGCGCACGAACCGACGAAATGTAGATTAAACGTTTCACTCCTGCGCGTGCGCTCGCCAATGCCAGCTCTTGCGTAGCAAGATGGTTTATCTGGTTGTACTGGCTCGACGTATGTTTCCGATTATCGGCGTGGGCCAAGCCACCAAGGTGAATAACGACGTCAATCCCGCGCAGTATTGGGTACCAATCAACAGGCCCACTCAAATCCGGTATCAGTGCAACATCAACCGCTTGGGAAAAAGACGCCGGACGGCGGATTGCCACCCTGACCGCATGACCTGCATCGGTCAGTTTGGCGACCAGTGACCGGCCGATGAAGCCGTTCGCCCCGGTGACTAAGATGTGCACGCTATGCCCCCGATGAGACACATCAGCCCAGTTCTGATTTGCCTTGTTTACGACCGATGACATTTGCCACATTCCGAGGCCTCTTTTCGCCGATGCTCTATATTTGCTGCTCTATATCTGCATATGCATTAGACGATAGAGCCAAGAGCGCATCGCTCGC
>CAZNSG010000093.1:0-15246 GCA_964575715.1 uncultured Hyphomicrobiales bacterium
CTGGTCCGGCCGCGGCAAGATTGCACGCGTGGACGTTTCGCTTGACGGCGGGCGCATTTGGCGCCCGGCGCGGATTGACGGGCCGGTCTGGGACAAGGCACTGACGCGGTTCTACTTTGAATTTGACTGGGATGGCCGTGAACTGCTGCTGCAATCGCGCGCCATGGATGAAACCAGCTACGTGCAGCCGACAAAAAACGAACTGCGCAAGATACGCGGCGTCAATTCAATCTACCACAATAACGGCATCCAGACCTGGCACGTGCATAAAAACGGCGAGGTTGAGAATGTCGAGGTCTCTTAAGATCGCCGCGCTTTGCGCGCTTGCGCTGGCGGCGGGAGTCTGGGCGATCTACCGGATCGCCATGACGCCTAATTCCGCGTCCTTGCCGGAGCCGAACAAGCAAACAGCCATTGCCGCAAAGCCTCTCAACATTGGCCGCGCGGCGACACCGAGCGAGATTGCCGGCTGGGACATCGCCATTCGTCCCGATGGGAAAGGCCTCCCCCCCGGCAAAGGCAGCGTGAAGGCCGGGGAAACCCTTTACATGGCGCAATGCGCCGCCTGCCATGGCGAGTTCGGCGAAAGCGCCGGACGCTGGCCGCTTATCAGCGGCGGCAACGGCACCTTGGCGAGTCACGATCCGGTGAAATCGGTCGGCTCCTACTGGCCCTATGCATCGACATTGATGGATTATATTCGTCGCTCCATGCCATTCGGCAATGCGCAGTCGCTGACCAACGACGAGCTCTACGCCATCACGGCCTACGTGCTCTATCTCAACGACATCATCAAGGACGAGAACTTCGAGCTCAATGACAAGAACTTCACGACCATCAAGCTTCCCAACGAATCGAATTTCTACGATGATGACCGTGAGGTTACGGAAAAGACATTCTGGCGCAAAGATCCTTGCATGACGAATTGCGCGCCCAGTGAAGCCAAGGTGACCGGCCGCGCGCGTGCGCTCGATGTGACGCCGGAATCGGACAAGAAGCCTAGAGCGGAATAGTAGTCATCACTGCCATCGAGTAGCTGTCTCGTAACCGGCTATTGTTCCATGAGGCACGCGGTACTATTATTTCATAATGCGTCCAAAGATGGCGAAATACCTCCGAATTGTGCGCCGAGGCGCTTTTTGCGGCCTTACGATCATGGCCTGCATATTCGCCACCGGCGCGGGCGCGGCCGGCGACCGCGCGCTCGGAGAATATCTTTCTTCCGAATGCGTCACCTGCCACCAACTGACAGGTCAATTTCAGGGCATACCGCCTATTATCGGCTGGCCGGTTGCGAGTTTCGTAGAAATCATGGATGAATACCGCAATAAAAAGCGCAACAATCCGATCATGCAGACGATCGCGGGCCGCTTCTCCGATCAGGAGATCGCAGCGCTCGCCGCCTATTTCGGCAGCCTGAAGACAGGACCACAAATTAATAAGACGAAAACTCAAACTCAACGGGAGAGAAAATAATGTCGATCAATCGCAGGAAATTCGTCGCTGGTTTAGGCGGCTTGACGGCCGCGAGCAGCTTTCCAATGCCGGCGTTCGCGCAGGCCAAACCGAAGGTCGTCGTGGTCGGCGGCGGCCCGGGCGGCGCCACCGTCGCCAAATACGTCGCCAAGGACGGCGGCATCGATGTCATCCTGGTGGAGCCGGCGCAGCAGTTCACCACCTGCTTCCATTCCAATCTCTACCTCGGCGGCTACCGCAGCTTTGCGTCGATCACGCACTCCTACAATAAGATTAAAGCCGCTTACGGCATCAGGCAAGCGCCCCAGATGGCGCGCGCCGTGGATCGCGACAAGCGCACCGTGCGGCTCGCCGACGGCTCCAGCCTATCCTACGACCGGCTGCTGATCGCGCCCGGCATCGATATCAAGTTCGACTCGGTTCCGGGCTATTCGGAAGCCGTCAGCGAAAGAATGCCGCACGCCTGGAAGCCCGGGCCGCAGACCCAATTGCTGCAACGGCAACTCAATGCACTGACGGACGGCGCGGTCATTGTCATGCTGGCGCCGCCCAATCCGTACCGCTGCCCGCCCGGCCCCTACGAGCGCATTTCAATGATGGCGCATGTCTTGAAAGCGAAGGGACACAAGAAATCCCGCATCGTCATCATCGACCCGAAGGAGAATTTCTCCAAGCAGGCGCTCTTCATGGAGGGCTGGGAAAAGCATTATCCGGGCATGGTCGAGTGGCAGGGCCCGAAGGTACATGGCGGCCTCAAGAGCGTGGACGCCAAGACCATGACCGTGGTCACCGACCTTGCAAGCTACAAGGCCAACCTGATCAATGTGATCCCGGCGCAATCGGCGGGTAAGATCGCGCTTGATGCGGGGCTTGCCAACCAGACCGGTTTCTGCCCGATCAACCCGGAAAACATGAAATCGTCCATCGACCCCAACATCTACATCGTCGGCGATGCCTGCATCCCCGGCGACATGCCAAAGTCCGCCTTCTCAGCCAACAGCCAGGCCAAGGTTGCCGCCGCCCAGATCCGCGGCGAGCTGGTTAAGGCGCAGACCTTCCCGGCGCGCTACACCAATACCTGCTGGAGCCTGATCGAGACCGACGACACCGTGAAGGTCGGCGGCCGCTACGAGGCCAAGGACGGCAAGATCGCGGCGGTCGAGACCTTCGTCTCCAAGACCGGAGAGTCCGCCGAGTTGCGCAAGCAGACCCAGGTCGAGAACATGGGCTGGTACGCCGGCATCATCGCCGACATCTTCACCTGATGGTCGATGATGAGAATTGGACATTAGGGACATGACGGCGAGTTCAGACTCGTTTGTGCATCGCCGTCAGTTCGTGGCCGGTATCGGCGCGGCTTTGGCCGCGCCGATTTTGCCCGTTTCGCGCGCGCACGCGGCACTCGCCCCGTTCCGCCGCAAGCTCGGCGCAATCGAGCTGATGGTGATCAGCGACGGCGTGCTCAATGTGCCGTTGTCATTCTCCCTGCCGGAAACGCCGCCGGCCGATGCGGCAGCCTTATTTTCCTCGCTCGGCTTTCCGCCGCAAGGACCGCAGCGGCAGATCAATGTTACGCTGGTGAGAACCGGCGGCGAGACCGTTCTCATCGATGCCGGCTCGGGATCGAATTTCCAGCCGACCGCCGGCAAGCTTGCCGACAATCTCCAAGCCGCCGGTGTTAATCTGGCGAGCATCAGCAAGGTCGTTTTCACCCACGCCCATGCCGACCACCTATGGGGTGCGATCGACGATTTCGACGAATTACGCTTTCCCAAGGCAAGCTATATTATTTCTGCTGTGGAATGGGATTTCTGGGTCGATCCAAAGACCGCGGACCGCGTGCCTGACGCCTTCAAGGGCATGGCGCTTGGAAGCCGGCGCATTCTCAAGCGCTTGGAAGCAAAGCTCGAGCGGCGCAAGACTGGTGATACGCTTGCGCCCGGCATCAGTTATGTCGATACCGCCGGTCATACACCCGGCCACATGGCGGTCATGATCGCGAATGGCGGCGAACGCCTCCTGATCGGCGCTGATGCCCTGAACAATGTTGCGGCCTCGTTCGCGCGGCCGGACTGGCGCGACGGCGCCGATCTCGATCACGATCGCGCCGTCGCCACCCGCAAGCGCTTGCTTGATCGTCTTGCAACGGATCGGCTTCCGCTCATCGCCTACCATCTACCCTGGCCCGGTCACGGCATGGTCGAGCGCAGCGGTACGGCTTATCGTTTCATCCCGCGTTGAAAGCGCTACGAGTCTTCTGGATGCCGATAAAAATAGCTTGACCCTCGGAGCGCGGCCGGGGCATGCGCCTGATGCGCTCTTAAATGCGAACGGTTTTAAGATTGACACCGGCTGTCCTTGCGAGCCGCTCGATGATTATCTCTCGTTTCTTTGAGATGAATTGCCGTGCATGCCACAGCTCCCCGGTGTCATACGGAATCCGGCAGATCAGTTCTCCGCTCATTCCCGCGCAAGCGGGAATCCAGAGCCACATGTGCTTGAAGCCCCTCGGTCCCCGCGTTCGCGGGGACGAGCGGTACGGAACTGTTCAGTCGGATTTGATATCACCCAACGGCGCAGCCAGGATCCCTCGGTTGGTGGCGTCCCATCTCTAAACTCCCTAAAAAATAGATGATAATTGTTGAGTCTATCTGATTTTGAAGAATAATCATCTTATTTTTTGGCTTCCCTTTCTAAATACAGAATAATATTCTATTTGAATGGAAATTAGCCGACAGTCGGCCAGCCCGTTTTCGGCCGATGTCCCGAAGCCGATGTCCCGAAAAAGGTATCTCATGTCGTTTGCCTCGATTGTCCCTTATGTGCTGCGCCGATTTGCCGTTGTTGTCGCGTTCGCGGCTGGCCTGGCCGCGCCGGTTGATGCGGAAAACGTATCGCCGCTGGTTTCGCCGCCATGGCTGAAGGCGAGTCTTAAGAATCCCGATCTCGTCGTGCTCGATATCCGCTCGGCGATCGATGGCGGCGGCGCCGAGGCCTATGCCAAAGGCCATATCCCGGGCGCGGTGCACAGCGACTACGACAAGGGTGGCTGGCGCGTGACCCGCAACGGCATTCCGTTCATGCTGCCGACGATTGCGCAGCTGGAAAAAGTGATCGGCGAAACTGGCATCGATGAAGACAGCCATGTCGTCGTGGTGCCGGCCGGCGTGCATGTGCTCGATTTTGGATCGGCGGCGCGGGTCTATTGGACGCTTAAGGTGGCGGGCCTCAAGCGCGTGTCGATTCTCGACGGCGGCTTTGCCGCGTGGAACGCCGATCCGGCCTATCCAGTCGAGACTGCTGTCAACCGTCCTTCACCGAAAATTTTTACCGCCACACTGAACAAGAGTCTTTTTGTGCAGGCCGACGAGATCGAGCGCGCCAACAAATCCGGCGATGCCATTCTGCTTGACGCGCGTCCCGCGAGCTATTTTTCCGGCAAGGATAAGGCGCCGGCTGCCAGATCTTATGGCCGCATCCCGGGCGCCCGCAATCTCGACAGCGCGGCGTTCTACGATCCAAAGTTAAACCGGCTGCGGTCCCGGGATGAACTCGCGGCAGCCGCAAATACCCTGCCGGACAATCCGATCGTAAGCTACTGCAACACCGGCCACTGGGCCTCCACCAACTGGTTCGTGCTCTCCGAGCTGCTTGGCCGCAAACACGTCGCGCTCTACTACGGTTCGATGGTCGAATGGACCGCCGACGCGCGTCGCCCGGTTGAGTCCGGACGCACCCGTTGGGACGATTTAAAGAAGGCGGTCGGTCTCGGCCTCTAAGCGAGTGGAAACGGCATCCAAGACCGCCATAACCTTTGACGCCAGTGCCATGGCGCCGCGTTTCGACTGGCCGTTCCTTGCGGTCGCGATCCTGGCAATGGCGATTTTTATCGCGCTGATCGGGCTTGACGGCCAGCCGGCGTCCGCCGGCCTCCTGGTCGCCGGATTCGCGCTCGGCGTGGTGTTCCTCAAGACCGAGTTCAGCTTCACCGCATCCTGGCGGCGCTTCATCGCGCGCGGGGAGGCGGGTGGGCTGCTCGGCGCGCTTATTCTGATCGCGGTGGCTGCGACCGTGATCATCCCCGTGGCCGCGCTGGTGCCAGGCTTCGGCGGCACGATCGCGCCGCTCGGGCCCTCGCTGCTGATCGGCGCCTTCGTGTTCGGCATCGGCATGCAGCTCGCAAATGCCTGCGGCTCGGGCACGCTCTACACCGTCGGCGGCGGATCGGGGCGGATGCTGATTGCGCTGGCCGGCTTTATTGCCGGCAGCGTCATCGGCAGTCTGCACCTGCCGGCCGCGATGGCGCTGGGCGGCATCGATCCGATCATCGCAACGCGCTATCTCGGCCCGTGGGGCGGGCTCGCAGCGACGCTCGCGAGCCTCGCCCTCGCCGCCGCGATCGTCGTCGCCGTCGCGCGCCATCGCGGCAGCAGTGTCGCCCCGTCAAGCAAGATCGTTATCGGCGCCTTGATCATCGGCATCCTGTCGATCGCCATATTCCTCGCCGGCGGCCATCCCTGGAGCGTAACCTTCGGCTTCACGCTGTGGGGCGCGAAGATCGCAACCGCGTTCGGAGCCGATTTCACCAGCGCTGAATTTTGGCAATGGCCTGGTCCAAAGCACGCGCTCGCCGAATCGATCCTTGGCGACACGTCGAGCCTGACCGACCTCGGCATGATCTTCGGCGCCATGGCCGCGGCCGCGCTGCGGCCGTTCGCGCGCGCGCCTTGGCCGCCGCTCAAATCGCTCGCCGCCGCCGCTATCGGCGGCCTGCTCATGGGGTGGGGCGCGCGGCTCGGTTTTGGCTGCAACATCGGCGCCTTCGTCGGCGGCGTTGCGTCGGGATCGCTGCATGGCTGGGTCTGGTTTGTCATGGCGCTCGGCGGTTGCGCCGTCGGCATCAAACTGCGGCCGCTGTTTGGCCTGTCGCGAGAGTGAATTTGATGCGCATCATCTACGCCATTGTCCTGGTCTTAAGTCTTGCGGCGATCGTTACCGATCACCTGAGCAGTCCGTCGGCCGGGCGCGCCGTGTCGCCCGAGGATTTTGCCGGCGCCTGCGCGCCCTGCGGCGCTCCATGCCCTTCCGCAAGAAAGTAAACCAAACGTCGACGAGATAATTTCACCCTGGTGCCTGCGTGTCAGGAAGTCTATGAGCTGAAGTGCCGTAGGCAATGCGCGACTGATACGAAATCCGATTGAACAGTTCCGTACCGCTCGTCCCCGCGACCCGTCTTCGCAAAGTTGCTTCGACGGGCCGATGAATTAGCCCGCCGAAGCGTCAGCGAAGGCGGGAAGCGGGGACCCAGGGGCTTCAAGCACATGGGGCTCTGGATTCCCGCTTGCGCGGGAATGAGCGGAGAACTGATCTGCCGGATTTGGTATGTCGAGATATTATGGCAGCGTATAATCAGATTTTAGAACTGACCGCAGCGGTTCTCATATTGACCGCGTCACGCGTTATCAGCTTCCGTGCCGATCCAAAGTGCCGTTACAGCTTTGCGTGCCAGATCGCAGTCTCCAGAGGCGATGTGAATCCGTAATCGCATTACCAGAAAATCTGGATCAGTGCGCCACAATCGCTTCTTGTTTGTGTCGCTCCCGCGACGCAGCGATCGGCGTTGCTGTCATAAGATCTGGCTCAAACCGGCTTATGTCATCTGGTTGGATTGCCTTCGCTTCCCGGCGATATTTATGCAGGACCCATTCTGTATAGCCATTCGGCTGCAGACGTCCCTCAAAGATCAGTTCACAGGCGGCTTTGAAAGCCGGCCCATCGAATGCTGACGTCATAGCTCGATAGGCGGCGTCGTTCGCATTCTGCCGGTCCACAACAATTGCCATGCGCCTTAGCGTTTCCATCACTTGTGTTTCCGTCACGATGCCGTGCAGCAGCCAGTTCGCGATGTGCTGGCTTGAGATTCGCAATGTGGCGCGGTCTTCCATCAATCCAACGTCATGTATGTCCGGAACCTTGGAGCAGCCGACGCCCTGGTCGACCCACCGAACCACATATCCCAGGATGCCTTGAATATTGTTGTCGAGTTCCTGCTGGATCTCTTCGGCAGTCCAACTCGCGCGCGAAACCGGAATCGTCAAAATGTCAGACAAACTCGCAAATGCGCGCGCCGAGAGTTCCATCTGACGATCGGCAACACAGACCTCGTGATAATGCAGTGCGTGAAGCGTTGCCGCCGTTGGCGAAGGGACCCAGGCGGTGTTGGCGCCAGCAGCCGGGTGAGCAATCTTTTGTGCAAGCATGTCCGCCATTCTGTCGGGCATTGCCCACATACCCTTGCCGATTTGTGCCTTGCCCGGCAATCCGCAGACGATGCCGGTATCGACGTTCCAGTTTTCGTAGGCCTTGATCCAAACGGCATTCTTCATTTCGGCCTTCCGGATCATTGGGCCGGCAAACATTGCGGTATGAATTTCATCACCCGTCCGGTCAAGAAACCCGGTGTTGATGAACACCAGCCGATCGGCCGCCGCCCGAATGCAGTTTTTGAGATTGACGGTCGTGCGTCGTTCCTCGTCCATGATGCCGAGCTTTAGAGTTTGCTGCGGCAGCTGCAGGAATTCCTCGACGCGGGAAAATAAGTCATCAGTGAATTTAACTTCTTCCGGGCCATGCAATTTCGGCTTGACGATATAAATCGAGCCGGTGCGGCTGTTAACATATTTCCTTCTGCCCCGCAGTTCGTGAATGGCGATCAAAGCGGTGATGGCGGCGTCGAGAATTCCTTCGGGGGCCTCTTCACCGGCTTCATCGCGGACGGCATCGGTAAACATGTGCAATCCGACATGGCGCACGAGCATCAGGCTGCGTCCCGGCAACCGCAATTCGTCACCAGCGGGCGTCTGATAGATTCGGTCGTTGTTGAGCCGGCGAAGCACGATGTGTCCGCCCTTTTCGAAATTGGCGGTCAACGCGCCGGTCATGAGCCCGAGCCAATTGCGATAAAGCATGACCTTGTCGTCGGCGTCGACCGCCGCAACGCTGTCCTCCAGATCCAAGATGGTGGTAATGGCCGATTCAATCACCAGGTCAGCAATACCCGCTGGGTCGTTGCGCCCGACTGTGCTCTCGCGATCAATTCTTATCTCCAAATGCAGTCCGTGATGGCGCAGCAATACGGCCGCAAGCGCCTCAACGTTCCCTTGCAAGCCGACGAATTGCTCTGGTCGTGCCAATTCACTATGCGATCCATCGCGCAGGCCGATTATCAATCGCTCATTTTCCGCTATATAACAGATGGCATCATTGTGGCTGCCATGCGCGAGCGGCGCCACGCTGTCGAGCAATTTTCGCCCATAAGCAATCGCGCGCGCGCCACGCAACTTGTTATATTTTGCTCCGCGCACAGCGCCTCCCTCCTCGGGAATGACATCGCTGCCATAAAGCGCATCATAGAGACTTCCCCAGCGTGCATTGGCGGCGTTGAGCGCATAGCGCGCATTGGAAAGCGGCACGACCAGTTGCGGTCCCGCAATATGAGCGATCTCGTCGTCGACGTTTTTTGTCCGAATGGAGAAAGCGGCAGGTTCGGGCAAAAGGTATCCGATCTTGCGCAGAAAGCGCTCGTATCCTGATTGATCCCATTGTGTTGAGCGGTTCGCACGATAATAATTATCAATGAGCGCCTGCAGTTCGTCGCGAACAGCCAACAGTTGCTGGTTTCGCGGTCGAAAATCTCGAATTAAGCCTGCAAGTCCCGCCCAGAACCGATCGCTCGTCACGCCGGTGCCGGGCAAAGCCTCCGTTTCAACAAAGTTGTAGAGGGTCTTCGCAACCGATAGTTCCTGCACCATAATACGGGTGGTCATGGCGTTTTTCTCGTTATCTGTGGTTGTGCGTGAATGATTTTCCGAAGCTCACGGTTTGCCCGTGCGCGCTTGCGAGTTTTCCTGGGCGATTGTGTATCGGACGGTGCAACGCGTGCGGTGTTGTTCCGAAATATCGCGCCAGCTGCGCTCGGCGGCATCGCGCTCATCGAACGGACCGATCAGCTGTTGCGTGCCGTCGACGATTTCCTCGAAATCGAGCGAGCGATACTCGCCGCCAATGACCCAAAATCGCGAACTAGACATGACATTTCTCCTTGGTTGCATTTTCGATATAAGCGGCGGCAGCCGAAGATTTCCGGGCCGCGAATTGCGCACTCTCAGTTGAATCCGACATTGCGGTTGTCGAAGCTGTGCCGGATGTGATGGCCATGCTGACGAGATCGAAATAGCCGGTGCCGACTTCGCGCTGGT
The DNA here is from genome assembly GCA_964575715.1 of uncultured Hyphomicrobiales bacterium. Lineage (GTDB taxonomy): Bacteria > Pseudomonadota > Alphaproteobacteria > Rhizobiales > Xanthobacteraceae > PNAI01. The sequence goes on from CAZNSG010000093.1 coordinate 9,735, forward strand.
GACGCGTTGCGGTGTAGCCCTGCGGCTCGGCGGCAAACTCGGCTGCTTGCAACTCGCAATAGGCGGACATTCCGCGCTTTGCATAACCATTTGCGAGGTTGAACATTCCGTGGTTGAGGCTGTGAAATCCGGCCAGCGTAACAAACTGGAATTTGTAGCCCATGGCGCCCAGCTCGCGCTGGAACTTCGCGATGGCCGCATCGTCGAGATTTGCACGCCAATTGAATGAAGGCGAACAATTGTAGGCCAGGAGCTTTCCTGGAAAGCGTCGATGAATTGCCTCGGCGAATAACCGGGCTTCTTCCAGATTCGGATGCGACGTTTCCCACCACAGCAGGTCCGCATAGCGCGCGAACGCCAGCCCGCGCTTGATGCAATGCGCAAGCCCGGTGCCGGCTTTAAGGCGGTGAAATCCTTCTGTCGTACGCTCACCGGTGATGAATTCGCAGTCGCGTTCGTCGATATCCGTGGTGATCAGCCGTGCGCTCTCGGCATCGGTGCGCGCGATGACAAGCGTCGGCACGCGGCAAACATCGGCCGCCAGTCTCGCCGCCATCAAATTACGCTCATGCGCGGCGGTGGGAATAAGCACCTTGCCGCCCATATGCCCGCACTTTTTTTCCGCGGCGAGCTGGTCCTCGAAATGAACGCCGGCGGCGCCGGCCTCGATATAGGCCTTCATGATTTCATAGGCGTTGAGCGGACCACCAAATCCTGCCTCGGCGTCGGCGACGATTGGCGCTAACCAGTCACGTTTGCTGGCCCCTTCGGAATGCTCGATCTGGTCGGCTCGTAAGAGAGCACGATTGATTCGCCGGCAAAGCTCGGGGCCAGAGTTTGCAGGATAAAGACTCTGATCCGGATAGGTTTCGCCGGCGGCATTGCTATCGGCAGCGACCTGCCAGCCCGAAAGATAAATTGCATTGAGGCCGGCCCGAACCATCTGCACCGCCTGATTGCCGGTCATGGCGCCGAGCGCAGGCAGATATGTCTCGGATCGCAGCAGTTCCCACAGGCGCAGCGCACCACGCTCCGCCAACGAATGGCGCACTTGGAATGAACCCGAGAGTCGCGCGACATCCGCCGCGGAATAAGTTCGTTCGATGCCGTCGAAACGTCCGCGCGGAGCACCGGCGAACAAATTGTCGAAGCTGAGGATCGACATGTTTATTTCCTTTTATTAACAATCTTGACAAGTAATATAAGCCCTGGTGTGGAACATAATAGTTATTGCGAATTAGATTGGGAATATGCCATATTGGAAATACGTGCTATCTTGTAAAATCATTACATCTCATTCTGTTTGGATGTAAAATATGTCAAAAAAACCGGATGCCGCTGCCACCAAATTGTTCGTCGGCCCACGTTTCCGCCGAATTCGGCGGCAGATTGGGCTGTCGCAAACCCAGATGGCGAAGGAACTCGAAATCTCGCCGAGCTACGTTAACCTTATCGAGCGCAATCAGCGCCCGGTCACCGCCCAGATTTTGCTCAAGATGGCGGAAGTGTACGATGTCGACTTGAGGGACCTGGCCGCTGGCGACAAGGATCGCTTCTTCGTCGAACTGAACGAAGTGTTCAGCGATCCGTTGTTTCGGCAATTTGAGCTGCCGAAACAGGAACTCCAGGATTTCGTCGAGCTTTGCCCGGATGCCGCCAATGCGGTGCAGCATCTTTACCGGGCGTATGTCGAGGCGCGTCGCGGCGAAAACACCGCTGCTTCGCGCCTTGCCGGCCGGGACGACGCTCCGAGCCCGGATGCGAATCCGGTCGAACGCGTTCGCGAATTAATCGAAGAAAACCGCAATCACTTTCCAACAATCGACGTTGCTGCCGAGCGGCTTCGCGATGAACTCGATGTGCCTAGCCATGATCTTTTCCGTGCGCTATCGGAACGGCTCCGGGAACGTCACGGTATTCTCGTGCGCGTGCGGTCCGTTGACGTCATGCGTGACTGGCTGCGCCGCTATACGCATCACCGCAAACAGCTTGCGCTATCGGAACTCCTCGATAGTACCGGTCGCGTCTTTCAAAGCGCTTTTCAGCTGGCGCTTTCCGAAGCAGGTTCACTGATCGATAGCATCGTCGCCAAGAGCGGCAAACTCGACGAGCCCGCACGTCGCCTTTTCCGTATCTCGGTTGCCAATTATTTTGCAGCCGCCGTAATCATGCCCTATGCGCGCTTTCACGAAGCGGCAGAAAGTCTCGGATACGACATAGAACTGTTGGGCCAACGGTTCGGCGCCAGCTTTGAGCAGGTCTGTCATCGGCTCACCACGCTGCAACGCCCAAACGCGCGTGGCATTCCATTTTTCATGCTCCGGGTCGATAATGCGGGTAATGTCTCGAAGCGATTTTCATCGGGAAGCTTTCCATTCTCGAAGTTTGGCGGTACTTGCCCGCTGTGGAATGTCCACGCGACATTCGCGACCCCCGATCGCATCGTTACGCAGATCATCGAGTTGCCGGATGGAGCACGGTATTTCTCGGTCGCCCAAGCCGTCCGTCGCTCCATTGCGCCGTTTGGACAACCGCAATCCCGCTACGCCATCGGACTTGGTTGTGAACTGAAATACCTGTCGCGGCTTGTTTATTCCGCTGGGTTGAACATTGAAAAGGTCGAAGCAACGCCGATTGGCGTCAATTGCCGGCTGTGCGAGCGCGTCAATTGCGGGCAGCGCGCCGAGCCGCCGGTCACTCGCACACTGGTTCTCGATGAATCGATTCGCGGAGTTTCGCCATTCATGTTCGCCACAGACCAAACCAAATGAGCTCAATTGAAATCTTGGGTACTCCGCATAAAACCTGAGGCGTTATTTGACAGCCGATCCCCTATTCCCCCCACGCTTGTCGGGACCCCGGATATATTCTTCGGTGCAATATAAGGCTATCCTGTCTTGACCGGAATTAACGATCGACCCTACGGTTGGCTCGCAAATCCCGTCACGTTTCGTGCTTCGCCAATGAAAGGCAGCACACATGCGCACTGTAGTGGTTGGAACGCAAAAGGGTGGTAGCGGAAAAAGCACTCTGGCTACCGGCCTCGCGGTTGCCGCGATGGAGGACGGGCAGCGTGTCGGCATGATTGAGACCGACCCGCAGGGCACGATATCCAAGTGGGGCAGGCGGCGCACTAATCCCGAGCCGCGCATCGCCCGCGTTAGCACAGCAATTGAAATCGAGCGAGCGCTGCTGTTTCTCAGGCGTGACGGCTACACACTGGCGATGATTGATACGGCGCCCACGGATAATGCCTTAAGTATAAGCGCTTTCAACGCGGCCGACATGTGCCTTATTCCGGCGCGTCCAAGTCCGGCGGATATCGAGGCCGCGCTGCCGACCCTTGATGCGATCCGCAAACTCGGAAAACCGTTTGCCTTCGTGCTCAATCAATCGCCTGCGCGCAGCTTTCGCCTTAGTGAAGCCGCGATGGCGCTCAATGCGGTGGGGGCCCTTGCGCTGCCCTACATAGTTCAGCGTAACGACCATCAAGATGCGCTCGGCGCCGGCTTAGGGGTTACCGAGTTTGCTCCCGCTGGAAAGGCCGCAGAAGAGATTCGTGGTCTCTGGCGCTGGGTTTGGAACAAGCTGTCAACGGAATCATTCAATCATGAACAAATCCCGATCCGGGCAATCGGCTAGCGGTTCGCGCCGGCTGCGTCGCTCGCTGACAGAATTTACGATGCCGACGACAAGCAGCGCCGTGTTGGAGAAATTTTCGCCTCCGCAGCCGACCCCGATCGTGCCGACGCGGCTTGCAAAATTGCGCAAGAAGGATTTGCGTTCAACAGTCGCAGTGAGGAGAAAAAAAATCAAGTCTGAGCACGCTGCGGAAGCGTCTGACATCGCGGCGAACGGTTTGCCACAGACCAAACCCCTCAACGATCTGGGATTGGACGGACACAACGTATTGCATGCGATCGAGGACGCGACTTCGGCCGCAGCCGAGGCGGCTAAGGATTATCGATCATGGCTGTTCGAGCATATGCAAAGTAGCAGCAGGGCCGCGCTGGGCTATGCAAGCGGCCTTGCCAGCATGAGTTTGTCCGCTCCTTTAGATGCATTCTCGGTGAGCCGCGCCCGCGATCAGCGCAAAGACCCCGACACTTCAAAACCTGAGAAGCATATCGCGGCTACAGCCAATACTGCCGCCGAATATTACGCTCAGTCGTTCGAACTTATGGCGACCCTTGTGACGACCACGTTCGAATTTGCGCAGCGGTTAGCCGATGTGAAATCGCCAGCGGATTTAATCGTGCTATCGACTGGCCAGACGCGCAAGCAGGTCGAACTGGCCGTGTCTTATCGGGCGGCGCTCAGGACGCTTTCGCGGTCGTCGGCGCCGACCAATGCCGAGCGGTCGAACGCCGGCATCGCGACCGAGCCAGCTGGACAAAAGTGAACCTTAGCGCCTCGGACGCATCCCGCCGGTTCGCCCCTTCCCGCATCGCAAGCCGAACGAACTCCCGCCGCGCGCTCATTATCGACACCTCTCGCCATGGCATGGAAGGCCACGTATCGCCGAACACCAATCGCAAACAATTCGCCCGCTAAATCGAAGCCACGGTTCGTCAGGCGACGGCAGCGGCGCAACGCGGGCAAACCCGCGTGCCGGTCTGACTTAGCATTCCGCGCGTATTTTTGGCGGTGCATGGCGCCATTGAAAATACTGGCCGGTACATGTCGTACGGGATGCGAATCTGCTTTTATCGACCTTGCCCTATGATGGGCATCGTCTGGACCGGCTTTTTACCTCCGAGGGCTCCTGGCTATGCTGACAGTGGTCGGACTGTGGTGCGTTGCAGCACTGCTCACTGTAGCTGTGATGGCGATCGCTGTCGGCCGCGCATCCTTCGGATCGGCATTGGTCTATGGCGCGAGCCTTGCCGCATCGCTGGTCGCTCTTGCGGGTGCGCTGGCGCACCTGGTCGCCGGGGATGCCGCGACCTCGGTGGCCCTGCCGGTCGGCTTGCCTGGAATTGGTGCACAATTTCGGCTCGATGCGCTGGCGGCATTTTTTCTCGTGGTGGCCAATCTCGGCGGCGCCACGGCAAGCCTTTACGGGCTCGGCTATGGCCGACCGTCGGAAGCCTGCTGGCGCGCTCAAAAAGACGCGACTATGCTTTCCCGCAGAGCGGGGGACGGTTGCTATGCACACGCCACAAGAAATCACCCAATTACGATCCAAGATGATCGAACACCTTGAAGCTGCTCTAGCAATTGCGGACGAAACGCAAGACGGAACACCAGGCTTTTTGATCGAACAGGCGCTTGATGCAATCCGCCTGAGACGCCAGAACCGAGATCAAGAGCACGGTACGTTATACCAACGGCCCTGAGCAATGACCGTCATCCTGAGGTGCTCGCCGAAGGCGAGCCTCGAAGGATGCACGGCCACCAATCTCGGGTTTACCCGAGATTGGCATTTCAAGTGCGCAAGTCGGCTATAGCCGACTTGCGATGCCGTCGCCCACCGATCTCGGGTTTACCCGAGATTGGAATTTTAATGCGC
>CAZNSG010000094.1:0-26349 GCA_964575715.1 uncultured Hyphomicrobiales bacterium
CCAGTTCATCAACCACGGCCATATCAAGTTGAACGGCAAGCGCGCCAACATCGCCAGCATGCGCATCAAGGTTGGCGATGTGGTCGAGGTCAAGGAAAAGTCCCGGCAGATGGCGCTCGTGCTCGAAGCGGTGGCGCTGGCCGAGCGCGACGTGCCCGAATATGTCGAAGCCGACCACAGCAAGATGACGGCGAAGCTCACCCGCATCCCCACGCTCGGCGAGGTGCCCTACCCGGTCATGATGGAACCGCACCTGGTGGTAGAATATTACTCACGCTGATAGAGAATCACCCACCGGCGAAGGCGGCCCCGCGCCGGCGACAGCCTGCATATTTTTCGCGCAGGCTCGGGGGGACCCCTCGAAATGGCCGAAATCCCGCGGCCAAATGTGGCGTAATTCCTGCGTTCTAGCGTATCGGCTTGCTCGGAGGCACAATATTTAGTAATTATTAACCATTGTAGGTTGATTTTGGTCAGCGCGTATTCGCGAAAAGGGAGATTCTCTCATGAACGGTTTGACTACGATTAAATCCTGGATTGGCGCGTTGACTGAAGTCAGTCTCATGTTGCTCGCACTGGGCATCACACTGGCGCTGCTGGCTGGACCGTCGGTACCATTCCTCGGCGACGTGACCGGCAACATCGTCAAGCTAGTCGCGCAACTCGGATCCAATGGCATCGTCGGCTTGATCGCTCTCGGCGTCATTGTCTGGCTGTTCTCCAAGCGCAACATCGCCTGACCAGACGAGAAGGCCGATTGCCGTCTTTGCTAGGCGTGCACGTACGGCAATTGCTTGAAAGACGAATTCAGGTGGGGAGCGCGGCTCCCCACCTGCTCATCCAGGATGGATCGCCATGCCTATCATTGAAAACGTCAGACGGTTTCTCTGGCTCTTTATCGAGCTGGGATTTCTTTCGATTTTGTCGGTTATCCTGATCTATTTGATTTTAGGCGATAATTCCGGTGTTTTCGTCACATCGGTCGCCGACAATGTGATGAAATTTGCCGATGGTGTACCCACACCGAGCTTGATTGGGCTCACCGTGATCGTTGCGATTATCTACCTGATCGTAAACCGCCTCAAATAGGCTTAGCGGCAACGAGCCCGAAACTCGGGCACCCGCGGTAGTTTCCTAGATCATCGATCGGAATTGCGACCGGCCCGCATGCGCGCGCATCACGCTTGCGCGCTCTCCTTCACCGCCACGCCCTTCTCCTTCAAGAGCGTCAGCAATTCGCCGGCCTGGAACATCTCGCGGATGATGTCGCAGCCTCCGACGAACTCGCCCTTGACGTAGAGCTGCGGGATGGTCGGCCAGTTCGAATAGGATTTAATTCCTTGGCGCAGGTCGTCGGACCCGAGCACGTCGAGCCCTTTGTAGGACACGCCGAGATGATCGAGAATCTGCACCACCTGGCCGGAGAACCCGCACATGGGGGCCTGCGGGGTGCCTTTCATGAACAGCACCACGTCGTTGCGCTTGACCTCGTTTTCGATGAATTGCTCGATAGCCATTGATTAATCCTCATTGCGAAGCGTGACAGCCCGCATCATGCTCGCTTCAAACTACTTCTCCGGCGTTCCGGTCTGCAAGGCAAGGGCGTGCAGCACCCCTCCCATTTGGGCCTTCAGGGCCTCGTACACAAGCTGGTGCTGCTGCACGCGCGACTTGCCCCGGAATGATTCGGCAACCACGGTGGCGGCATAATGGTCGCCGTCGCCGGCAAGATCGCGGATCGTCACCTCGGCGTCCGGAATGCGGCTCTTGATCAGCCGCTCGATCTCGCGTGCATCCATCGGCATTGGGCCGACCTTCTGTTCTACGCCGGCCCGCCCGCCATGTATCCGGGCAGCCAACCTTCGAAGATCTCGCTTAAGTCTACTATCAGAATGGGGCGCTCCCCCGGCACCGTCAATACGTCGCCGCCGGTGGAACCCAGCCGAGCCAACGCTACACCGGCCTTGATTGCATTGGCGTTAACCGCCGCCACCTTGGCCTCATCCACCGTAACGACATAACGGCCCTGATCTTCGCCGAACCAAAAGGCGTGGGCGGCCAGATTCGGCATGACGTTAAATTCCGCTCCGATCTTCGATGCCATCGCCATCTCGGCGAGCGCCACCAAAAGCCCGCCGTCGGAGACATCGTGAACCGCGCTCGCCACGCCATCCCGGATGAGCGCGCGCACAAAATCGCCGTTCTTGCGCTCCGCCGCGAGATCGACCGGCGGCGGCGCGCCCGCTTCGCGCCCGCAGATCTCGCGCAAGTACAGCGACTGGCCGAGCCAGCCTTCAGTCGTACCGATGAGCAGGATCGCCTCGCCGCTGCGCTTGAAAGCGAGTGTCGCCGCGCGGGTGAAATCGTCGATGAGGCCTACGCCGCCGATGGTCGGCGTCGGCAGGATCGCGCGGCCAGTCTCTTCTCCCGCAACCTTGGTTTCGTTGTAGAGCGAGACATTGCCCGACACGACGGGGAAATCGAGCGCGCGGCAGGCTTCCGCAATGCCGCGGATGCAGCCGACGAGTTGGCCCATGATCTCCGGCCGTTCCGGATTGCCAAAATTGAGATTGTCAGTCAAAGCAAGTGGCTTTGCGCCGACTGCCGTTAGATTGCGCCAGGCTTCCGCCACCGCCTGCTTGCCGCCCTCGTACGGGTCGGCCTCGCAATAGCGCGGCGTGACGTCGGCGGTGAGCGCGAGCGCCTTCGGTCCGTCATTGACGCGCACCACGGCCGCATCGCCGCCCGGCCGCTGTACGGTGTTGCCCAGAATGACGTGGTCGTATTGCTCCCACACCCAGCGCTTGCTGCACAGATCGGGCGAGCCGATGAGTTTCTCCAGCGCATCGGCGAGTGCCATCGGCGGCTTCACATCGGCAGCCTTGATGACCGGCGCCTTTGGCGTTTCCGTGAACGGGCGATGGTAGACCGGCGCTTCGTCGCCCAGCTCCTTGATCGGCAGATCCGCCATGACCGCGCCGCCGTGCTTGACGATGAAGCGCTTGCTCGTCGTGGTTTCGCCCACCACGGCAAAGTCGAGACCCCATTTGCGGAAGATCGCCTCGGCCTCTTTCTCCTTCTCGGGCTTGAGCACCATGAGCATGCGCTCCTGGCTCTCCGAGAGCATCATCTCGTAGGCGCTCATGCCCAATTCCCGGCACGGCACCTTATCGAGATCGAGCGTGACGCCGAGATCGCCCTTGGCGCCCATCTCGACCGCCGAACACGTCAAACCCGCCGCACCCATGTCCTGGATTGCAATCACGCAATCCTTCGCCATGATTTCCAGGCACGCTTCGAGCAGCAGCTTTTCCGAAAACGGATCGCCGACCTGCACCGTTGGCCGCATTTCCTCCGCGCCATCGCCGAATTCGGCCGAGGCCATGCTGACGCCGTGAATGCCGTCGCGCCCGGTTTTCGAGCCGAGATAGACGATCGGCATACCGACGCCGCTCGCCTTGGCGTAGAAAATCCTGTCAGCGTCGGCCAGACCCACCGCCATGGCGTTGACCAGGTTGTTGCCGTTATAGCGCGCGTGAAAACGCACCTGCCCGCCGACCGTCGGAACTCCAAAAGAATTGCCGTAGCCACCGATGCCCGCCACCACGCCGGACACCAGATGCCGGGTCTTCGGATGGCTCGGCTCGCCGAAGCTCAGCGCATCCAGGCACGCGATCGGCCGCGCACCCATGGTGAAGACATCGCGCAGGATTCCGCCCACGCCGGTCGCGGCACCCTGATAGGGCTCGATGAAGCTCGGATGATTGTGGCTTTCCATCTTGAACACCACCGCCAGCCCGTCGCCGATGTCGATAACGCCGGCGTTCTCGCCTGGCCCCTGGATCACGCAACGGCCTGTGGTGGGGAGCCCGCGCAGATGGACCTTCGAGGACTTGTACGAGCAATGCTCGTTCCACATGGCCGAGAAGATGCCGAGCTCGGTGAAGTTCGGCGCACGCCCGATGAGCTTGAGGATGCGCTCATACTCGTCCGGTTTGAGGCCATGTTCGGCCACCAGCTCGGGGGTGATGCGAGGTTCGTTGGAGATCACGAGGGGCGGACTCAGCTCTTCTTACCCTCTCCCCCTGCGGGAGAGGGTGGTTCGAGCATCGCGCAGCGATGCGAGAACCGGGTGAGGGGTCATCGTTGCCGCAAGTCCGGACCCCTCACCCGGCTCGCTACGCTCGCCACCCTCTCCCGCAAGGGGAGAGGGTACTCCGTCTATGCCGCCCGCTTGAAGTGATCCATCAGCCCCGCGAACAGCCCGCGCCCGTCCGTAGGACCGATGCTGGCTTCCACGTGATTTTCCGGATGCGGCATCATTCCGCACACATTGCCGCGCTCGTTGAGGATTCCGGCGATGGCATGGGTCGCGCCATTGATGTTCCAGCGCGGATCGAGCCTGCCGTCGGGCGCGACATAACGAAAGAGTACGCGGCCCTCGCCTTCGAGCCGGGCGATGGTCCCGGCATCGGCGACAAAATTGCCCTCGCCATGCGCGACCGGCACGCGGATCACTTGCCCCGCATGATAGCCGCGCGTGAACGGCGTATCCGCGCGCTCCACTTTTAAATAGGCATCCTTGCAGACGAATTTGAGCGCGGCATTGCGCATCAGCACGCCCGGCAGCAAACCGGACTCGCACAAGATCTGAAATCCGTTACAGACGCCGAGCACCAGCCCGCCGCTGCCCGCATGGGTGCGCACCGCCGCCATGATGGGGCTGCGCGCCGCAATCGCCCCGCAGCGCAGATAATCGCCGTAGGAAAAGCCGCCGGGGATCACTACGAGTTCGGTGCCGGCCGGCAACGCGCTCTCGGCGTGCCACACCATCGCCGGCTCAGCCCCCGAGATCAGCTTGAGCGTGCGCGCCATGTCGCGCTCGCGATTGATGCCGGGAAAGACCAGGACGGCGGATTTCATGCCACCACTTCCGGCGCTATCTGCCGCTCGCACCCAGGATGACATCGGCAAATTTACTCATGTTCTCTTCCGCACTCTCGGCGCTTCGCGCCAGGGAATAGAATGTGATCGTGCCCTTTCCGTTGCCGATAACCCGCGACGAAACATAATTCACCACGCCATCGCAATTGCACTCGTAGACCATGGACCAACCCGGATTCCTCCCGGTCTGAACTGTGAAGCGCAAAAGCATGATCTGATCGCCCTGCGATCTGCGATATGACGCCGCCAATTTCTCCGCCCATTCACGATTGATCATGCCCGACTTGATTTGGTCCGCCATCGCCGGATTCGCAGGTCCCAGATTAAAGGCGACATGCGCGGGCTGACCGCAGCTCTCGCGCACACAATCAACCGTCAATCCACTTTGCGACTTTTCGCGTCGCCAGTCGGGCGGCGGAAACGCTGCGTCCAAGGCATCCGACTTGGCACCCGCCGCTCCCACGCCGACGAGCACAGTCAGGACCAGCGACACCGCGCAGGAAATTCGCACGAAAGAATTTTGCCGCTGCTCCGGCATAGTTTACTCCAAAAGCTCGACGCGATAATTTTCGATCACAGTATTGGCCAAGAGCCTCTCCGCCGCCTCTTTCAGCTCCGCTTCCGCACGCGTGCGGTCGGCGCCATCGAATTCGACGTCGAATACCTTGCCCTGGCGCACGCTCGCCAGCCCAATCAACCCGAGCGATTTGAGCGCGCCCTCGATCGCCTTGCCCTGCGGATCGAGGATGCCGGCCTTAAGCGTCACGATCACGCGGGCTTTCATGCCGTTCAAATATTGACGAATCGCCCCGCCCGCAACGCCTGCCGGCCGAGGTTTGAACAATTATCCGCGTGCGCGGCAACTGTCCCTGCTGTCCACAGCCTGCAAAGTGGCCGCCAACGAAGGCGCACCCGTTAGCGATGGAGAACCGGGCGTCAGCTCTTCACCAGAACTGGCCCCGCGCCTTGCGGCCGTTCGTTCTCCGCCATGATGCCAAGCCGCTTGGCGACCTCGGTATAGGCTTCCAGCAGCCCGCCGAGATCGCGGCGGAAACGATCCTTGTCGAGCTTTTCGTTCGACTTGATGTCCCACAGCCGGCACGAATCGGGGGAAATCTCGTCGGCCACCACGATCCTTATCAGGTCGTTTTCCCACAACCGGCCGCATTCGATCTTGAAATCGACCAGACGGATGCCGACGCCGAGAAAAACGCCCGAGAGAAAGTCGTTGACGCGGATCGCCAGCGCCATGATGTCGTCGATTTCCGGCGGCGTAGCCCAGCCGAATGCGGTGATATGCTCCTCCGACACCATCGGATCGCCGAGCTTGTCGTTCTTGTAATAGAACTCGATGATCGAGCGCGGCAATTGCGTGCCCTCCTCGATGCCGAGTCGCTGCGACAGCGAACCCGCGGCAACGTTGCGCACTACCACTTCCAGCGGAATGATCTCAACTTCGCGGATGAGCTGCTCGCGCATGTTGAGGCGGCGGATGAAGTGAGTTGGAACCCCGATGTCGTTGAGGTGCTGGAAAATGTATTCGGAGATCCGGTTGTTGAGGACGCCCTTGCCTTCGATCACCTCGTGCTTCTTGGCATTGAAAGCGGTCGCGTCGTCCTTGAAATGCTGGATCAGCGTTCCCGGCTCTGGGCCCTCGTAGAGGACCTTCGCCTTACCTTCGTAAATGCGGCGACGGCGGCTCATCGGAGTGTACCGTGGTTGGTGAGTATCCATTTGATGCCGAGGTTCCAGTGTGGGTTATATGGTCCGCGGCGGCGAGACTGGAAGACGCGACTTGAAAACAGAAGGGCGCACCTCCATCCGCAAGGCGCAACCTAGCCGATCGCGGGATGCGGCACAATCGACATAGGCGCTGTTCGTTGCTCGCGCAACCCGACAAATTGACTTACCGCCGATTGCCTTGACGGACCTGACCCGTTATGCAAGGCACGATCATTGCATTTGGCGCGTATCCGACGCACCGCCAATCAAGTTATTCCGTCGTTCAAGCTAAGAGGTGGAGTATGACGACGTTCGACAAGCGTGAGGAAGGCTTTGAGAAGAAATTTGCTCATGACGAGGAACTGAAATTCAAGGCCAACGCGCGGCGCAATAAACTGCTTGGATTATGGGCAGCTGAAAAGCTCGGCCTTGCCGGCCCAGCCGCGGATAGCTACGCCAAGGAAGTGGTCGCTGCCGACTTCGAGGAGTCCGGCGAGGAAGATGTTTTTCGTAAAATACGCAAGGATTTCGATGCCAAGGGCGTGGCGCAATCTGACCACCAGATCCGTCGCACCATGGATGAATTGATGGAAACGGCGATCGCCCAGATCAAGACCGCCGGGTAAGTCCGTTCGCCGCCTTTTTGCACTCCCCGCGCGCGACGCGGCCGCGCTGATCGAAGATTATATTAACAAGACCGTCTACGCGTTCCCTTATTTGGCGACCGCCGTATCGAGGTCATCGAGCAGCTTCGCAACATTTTTTTCGATGTCGCCAGCGCGCACCTCGATGACCCGATAGCCGCGCTCGATGAGCCACGCGCGGCGCTCCAGGCGCATTTTGCCCGCCACCTCGCTCTCCCCTTCCGGCACCAGATCGATCACCGTGCGCAACGGGAACGAAGCGAAATCGACAATATGCGGACCCACCGGCACCTGCCGCTTGAAGCCGCGGCCGGCAAAGCGCCGATCCCTGGTCAGCGCCGTCCAGAATGTACGCTCCGCGTCTGTGGGATTTCGGCGCAACAGGCGTGCGAGCCCGCGCACCGGCCCGCCCGCGTCCGGCGCGCGCGCGCGCTCATATTCGTCGAGCAGCATGCGCAGCAGCTCGGCCTGCGCGCCGTCGAGCACGCCGCCGCGCGCCGGCCCTTTGCGCCCCTCGATAATCGCCGTGATCACGCCATTGAGCGTCTGAATATCTTGCTGCGTCGGCGCCATGCGGTGGAAAATATTGCGCAGGTTCACCTGCATCACGCCGCGCTTGTCGGACGGGCGGAAGTATTCGACATTTTCGAGCTCGCGCTCGAGCTTTGCAAAGAACGCCAGCAATTGCTGCTTCGGTGCCGGCGCCGATTTCTGCGGCATGGCGAAGGGGAGCCCGCTGCCCGCGAGCTTGAACCACTCATAGGCCACCAATGCCACCGCTTGCGCCAGATTGAGCGAGGCAAAAGCCGGATTGACCGGAAAGGTGATAATCCGGTCGGTGAGCGCGACCTCGTGGCTTTCCAGCCCATAGCGCTCGCGGCCGAAGACTATGGCAACGGTTTCACCGGCCGCCACGCGCGGCGCCAGCAGCTGCGCGGCCTCGTCCGCGCCGATCACCGGCTTGGCCTGATCGTGCGCGCGCGCTGTCGCGGCAAGCACCAGCGTGCAGTCCGCGATCGCCGATTCAATCGAATCGAACAGCGCCGCCTGGTCGAGGATTTGATCGGCGCCGGACGCCATCTTGTGCGCCTCCGGGCTCGGCCACGCCGGCCGCGGCTTGACCAGCCGCAGCTTGGAGAGCCCGAAATTCGCCATGACGCGGGCCGCCGCCCCAATGTTCTCGCCGATCTGCGGCTCGACCAGAATCACCACCGGCCCCGGCTGCGCCGACCATCGCTTGGTTTTGTCTGTTCCGGCGCCCGGCATCGCTTCCTCCAGTCGGCGGTATAGCTGTGCAGCATCGCGGCGAAAAGTGCGACGCATACTAACATCGGCTTTCTCCGCCTCGCGGCAGATGCTATAGGCACCGCCACTGGGCCTGGAGTGGCGCGAGCGCGCCGGATCAGCGTCCTCCTACCAATTCGCGCTGCAAGAAGGTTTTCATTTCATGCCCAAGATCAAAGTCAAGAATCCGGTTGTCGAGATGGATGGCGACGAGATGACCCGGATCATCTGGCAGCACATCAAGGACAAGCTGATCCATCCTTATCTCGACCTGCAGCTGCTTTATTACGATCTCGGCATGGAGAAGCGCGACGCGACCCGCGACCAGATCACCGTCGATGCCGCCGAGATGACCAAGAAGGTCGGCGTCGCGGTCAAGTGTGCCACCATCACGCCGGACGAAGCGCGCGTGGCGGAATTCAAGCTCAAGGACATGTACCGCTCGCCCAACGGCACCATCCGCAACATTCTCGGTGGCGTGATCTTCCGTGAGCCGATCATCTGCAAGAACGTGCCGCGCCTGGTGCCGGGCTGGACCAAGCCGATCATCATCGGCCGCCACGCCTATGGCGATCAGTACCGCGCCACCGATTTCAAGGTGCCCGGCAAGGGCACGTTGACGCTCACCTTCGTCGGCGACGACGGCAAGAAGATCGAGCGCGAAGTGTTCAAGTTCCCCGGCAGCGGCGTCGCCATGGCGATGTACAACCTCGACCAGTCGATCATGGATTTCGCGCGCGCCTCGATGAATTTCGCGCTCAATCGCGGCTACCCGCTCTATCTTTCGACCAAGAACACCATCGTCAAAGTCTATGACGGCCGTTTCAAGGATATTTTTCAGGAGATTTTCGAGCGGGAATTCAAGGTCGAGTTCGACAAAAAGAAGATCACCTACGAGCACCGCCTGATCGACGACATGGTGGCCGCCGCGCTCAAATGGTCCGGCGGCTACGTCTGGGCCTGCAAAAACTACGACGGCGATGTGCAGTCCGACACGGTGGCACAAGGCTACGGCTCGCTCGGCCTGATGACGTCGGTGTTGACCACGCCAGACGGCAGGGTGGTGGAAGCCGAAGCCGCGCACGGCACGGTGACGCGCCACTATCGCGAGCATCAAAAGGGCCGCGAGACCTCGACCAATTCCATCGCCTCGATCTTCGCCTGGACGCGCGGCCTTGCGCACCGCGCCAAGCTCGACGGCAATGCCGAGCTTGCCAAGTTCTCCGCCACGCTGGAGAAGGTCTGCGTCGACACGGTGGAAGCCGGCTTTATGACCAAGGACTTGGCGCTGCTTGTCGGCGCCGACCAGAAATGGCTCTCCACCACCGGCTTCCTCGACAAGGTGGACGAGAATCTCAAGAAGGCGATGTACGTCTAAAGTTGCTCAGCCCTCATCCTGAGGAGGCGCACCCGATCTCGGGTTTACCCGAGATCGGCACAATTGAAAGCGCAAGTCGGGTAAACCCGACTTGCGTGCGCCGTCTCGTCCGCCTTCGCGCTCACGCGCTTCGGCGGATTCAAACCCGCCGTAGCTCGCGCAGCGAGCGGAGGCGGGAAGGATGGGGGCGGCCACATGCTTCGAGACGCGCTCCTGCGGAGCGCTCCTCAGCATGAGGCCGGTTGAACATTGAATTATCCGCCCAGCGCCGCCTCGATCGCCTTGAGCGCGGCAGCGGCCTTGCTACCGTCCGGTCCGCCCGCCTGCGCCATGTCGGGCCGGCCGCCGCCGCCCTTGCCGCCGAGCGCTTCCGCGCCCCGGCGCGCCAGATCGACGGCGGAAAAGCGCTGGGTCAGATCGTCGGTGACGCCCACCACAATGCCGGCCTTGCCTTCGGCCGTGACGCCGACGATGGCGACCACGCCGGAGCCGACTTGGCGTTTGCCTTCGTCGGCCAGGCTGCGCAGATCCTTGATGTCGATGCCCTCGACCGCGCGCGCGATCAGCTTGATATCGCCGATTGTGCGCATGCTTTCGTCCGCGCCTGGCTTGGCCGCCCCGCCGCCCATGGCGAGTTTCTTGCGCGCTTCCCCAAGTTCGCGCTCCAGGCGCTTGCGCTCGTCGAGCAAGGACGCCAATCGAGTGGGCAACTCCTCGAGCGGCGCTTTGAGTTCCGCCGCCGCCGCCTTGGCGGCTTGCAGCAGCGCATTCGCCGCCTTGCGCGCGGTATTACCGGTGAGCGCTTCCAGGCGGCGCACACCCGCGGCCACGCCGCCGTCGGACAGCACTGAAATCAAGCCGATGTCGCCGGTGCGTTTCACATGCGTTCCGCCGCACAGCTCCACCGACCAGCCAAGCGTATTGCCGCCACTCTCCCCCATTGCTACCTGACCCATGGCGACCACGCGCACCTCGTCGCTGTATTTCTCGCCGAACAGCGCGCGCGCGCCGCAAGCCCGCGCGTCTTCGAGCGCCATCAGGCGCGTGGTGACCGGTGAATTCTGCAGCACGTACTCGTTGGCGATGTCCTCGACCCGCGCGATTTCGTCTGCGCTCATGGGCTTGGGATGCGAAAAATCGAAGCGCAGCCGATCGGGTGCGACCAGCGAGCCCTTCTGCGCCACGTGCTCGCCCAGCACCGCCCGCAACGCCTCGTGCAAAAGATGCGTGGCCGAATGATGCTGCCGGATGGCGCTGCGCCGCGCATGATCGACCTCGAGCGCGAGCGCCATGCCGGACTTCAGGGTGCCCTCCTCGACTTTGCCAAAATGTACGATGAGGTCGTTGGCCTTCTTCTGCGTGTCGGTGACGCGCAGCCGCACGCCCGCGCCGCACATCACGCCGCTATCGCCAACCTGGCCGCCGGACTCGCCATAGAACGGAGTCTGGTTGAGCACCACCGCGCCGCTCTCGCCGGCTTTAAGGCTGTCGGCTTCCTTGCCGTCGCGCACCAGCGCCGCCACCGCACCCTCGGCACGCTCGGTCTCGTAGCCCAAAAATTCGCTCGCCCCGATCTTTTCACGCAACGCCAGCCACACCGTCTCGGTCGCGGCCTCGCCCGAGCCCGCCCAGGAGGCGCGCGCCTTTTCGCGCTGCCGTGTCATCGCCGCGTTGAAGCCTTCGAGATCGACGGTCCAGCCTTTAGAACGCAATGCGTCTTGAGTGAGATCCAGCGGAAAGCCGTAGGTGTCGTACAGAGTAAAGGCAACTTCACCCGGCAAAACTTTATCAGACGGATTTTTGACAGTCCCTTTGGCAGACATGGTGATATGACCGGGAAGCGTCTGGCTTATTTGTTCCTTGACCTCAGCTTCAAGGAGCTCAAGCCCGCGCTCCAGCGTATGGCGAAAGCGCGTCTCTTCGAGCTTGAGCGTTTCGCTAATCAGCGCCTCGGCGCGCAGCAGCTCCGGATAGGCCTGGCCCATTTCACGCGCAAGCGTGCCCACGAGCTTCCACATCAGCGGCTCGCGCGCGCCCAAAAGCCCGGCGTGGCGCATGGCGCGGCGCATGATGCGGCGCAGCACATAGCCGCGGCCCTCGTTCGAGGGCAGCACGCCGTCGGCGATCAGAAACGCGCTCGCCCGCAGATGGTCGGCGATGACGCGATGCGAGGCTTTCTGCGCGCCCGCCGGATCGATGCCGGTCAGATCGGCGATCGCCTTGATCAGTGCGCCGAACAGATCGATGGCGTAGTTGTCGTGCGTGCCTTGCAGCACCGCGGCGATGCGCTCCAGCCCCATGCCGGTGTCGATCGAGGGTTTTGGCAGCTCGACGCGCTTGCCGCCCGCAAGCTGCTCGAACTGCATGAACACCAGATTCCAGATTTCAATGAAACGGTCGCCCTCGGCATCCGCGCTGCCCGGCGGCCCGCCGGCAATCTGCTCACCATGATCGTAGAAGATTTCCGAGCATGGCCCGCAGGGCCCAAGATCGCCCATCTGCCAGAAATTGTCCGCGCCCGCGATCCGGATGATCCTGGATTCGGGCAGGCCAGTGATCTTCTTCCAAAGGCCGAAGGCCTGGTCGTCGTCCACATAGACGGTTATCAGCAGCCGTTCCTTAGGAAGGCCAAACTCGCGCGTTATGAGGTTCCAGGCGAGCTCAATGGCGCGATCTTTAAAATAGTCGCCGAACGAAAAGTTCCCCAGCATCTCGAAGAACGTGTGATGCCGCGCGGTGTAGCCGACGTTGTCGAGATCGTTGTGCTTGCCGCCGGCGCGCACGCATTTCTGCGCGCTCACCGCGCGCGTGTAGGGCCGTTTCTCGACACCGGTGAAGACGTTCTTGAACTGCACCATGCCGGCATTGGTGAACATGAGCGTGGGATCGTTGCGCGGCACGAGCGGCGACGACGCCACGATCTCATGGCCGGCCTTGGCGAAATAGCCGAGAAAGCTCGCTCTGATTTCGTTGACGCCGCTCATCGTATGGTTGCCGCCGCTATTGGCTCTCGCATTTGGCTCCCGCATCGACCGGCCCCAGCGGGGCGCGAAGCGCTGCGCTGGAACCGAGATTTCATGCGGTTTTAGCGGCGCGATGGAAGCGTGTCCAGGAAACGAAATCCCTCTCCCCGCTATTGCGGGGAGAGGGTGGCGAGGACCTGAAAAAAGTCCGGGGCAAAACCTTTATCCGCTCATCCCCGCGAAAGCGGGAATCCAGATGTCGAATGCTCGGAAATCCAGCCTTGGGTCCCCGCCGTAAGGGCGTTCACGCCCGTCTTCGACGGGCTATGCGCGGGGACGAGCGGAGAGTTGGGCCGATCAAGCGCTAATGGGAATATACTACCCCTCCGCGACTTCGTCGCTTTCCTCATCGCGCTCCGCACCCGCCAGAATCTTCTCGGCGATCACGCCTGAGTTCGCCCGGATCGCGGCTTCGATCTTGCCGGCGATATCGGGGTTGGCTTTGAGGAACGCCTTGGAATTCTCGCGCCCCTGACCGATGCGCACGCTGTCGTAGGAGAACCAGGCGCCGGATTTCTCCACCACGCCGGCCTTGACCCCGAGATCGATGATCTCGCCCATCTTGGAAATACCCTCGCCGTACATGATGTCGAACTCGACCTGCTTGAACGGCGGCGCCAGCTTGTTCTTGACCACCTTGACGCGGGTTTGGTTGCCGACCACCTCGTCGCGCTCCTTGATCATGCCGATGCGGCGGATATCGAGCCGCACCGAGGCATAGAACTTGAGCGCATTGCCCCCCGTCGTGGTCTCCGGCGAGCCGTACATCACGCCGATCTTCATGCGGATCTGGTTGATGAAGATCACCATCGTATTGGACTTGTTGATCGAGGCGGTGAGCTTGCGCAGCGCCTGGCTCATCAAGCGCGCCTGCAGCCCGGGCAGCTGATCGCCCATCTCGCCTTCCAGCTCCGCGCGCGGCACCAGCGCCGCCACCGAATCGATCACCAGCACGTCGATGGCGCCGGAGCGCACCAGCGTATCGGCGATCTCGAGCGCCTGCTCGCCGGTGTCGGGCTGCGAGATCAACAACTCATCGACATTGACGCCGAGCTTGCGCGCATAGATCGGATCGAGCGCGTGCTCGGCATCGATAAAGGCGCAGATGCCGCCCGCCTTCTGCGCCTCGGCCAGACAGTGCAGCGCGAGCGTGGTCTTGCCCGACGATTCCGGGCCGTAGATTTCCACCACCCGCCCGCGCGGCAGGCCGCCGATGCCAAGCGCGATATCGAGCGAGAGCGAGCCGGTGGAGACCGTCTCCACATCCATCGACCTGTCGTTCTTGCCGAGCCGCATAATCGAGCCCTTACCGAACGCCCGTTCGATCTGGGTGAGCGCCGCATCGAGCGCCTTCGATTTATCCATTGACGTTCCTTCGATGACACGCAGAACAGCCTGGCCCATTTTCCGCTCCTTATGACCGGGAATCGAGGGACCGACAAACGGGCGCCTTCCCCGGACCGCGCCCAGCCCCAATAAGACCAGTGTACCCTATTTGTTCTCAGTTCGCAATATGTTCTTTTGCGCGGGGGGGCGGTGTCCTAATTCCGAGCCTTCTGTCCTAATTCAAAGTGAACAGTGTCCTCACACCTTCGTTTTGCCAGCATTCATGTACTGGGGCGTACAATACGCCATGCGCTTAAAATGGAGGTCCCAATGAAAACCGTCACCCATGCCTTGCTCGCTCTTGGCTTTGTCGGCGCGATGGCTGTTAGCACACCTGTCACCACCAGGGCTCAGGGGGTCCACATCTACGGGCCTGGGTTCGCAGTCGATGTCGGTCATCGTGCGTATCCATATCGTCATCATCGGTATAACCGGCATTATGACGATGGCTATTCGTCTAATTACTATCCACGGCATCGCTATCGGACCTGGAACGGCTGTCCGCCGCATTACACAATCCAGGATGGAGTCTGCAAACCGTATCGCGGCTATTGATGTCCGCTCAATGGTTACCGAAGGAGCGAGGCCGCCTCGGTTGGCGGCCTCTTTGCTAGATATACCGACCACCTCCTGGTGCAATCCGATTATAGTAGCCTAATCTCCCCCATGATCCTGCAATCCACCCTCACCTGCCCGAACTGCCGCCATCGGGCGGTGGAGCCGATGCCCACCGACGCCTGCCAGTTTTTCTACGACTGCAAGGGCTGCGGCGCGCGGCTCAAGCCCAAGCCCGGCGATTGTTGCGTGTTTTGCTCCTACGGATCGGTGCCCTGTCCGCCAATCCAGGCTGGAAATTGTTGCCATTGAACGCCGCCGCAATTGGCGGCCCTTTCATCAGTTGCAGCCCGCGCGGAAAATCGCCCAGCTTACCGGGATACCACCAAAACTTGAACTTTTCGCGGCCAATTCACAGCCCGCATCGGAAGCGTGCAATCCGTTTTGCTGCCGTTCATATGAGCCACTATATTGTCAGCCAATATATCGTCGTCACGGCAAATCGATCAGGAGGCAGACATGGTTCGGGGAATGAGCTTGCTATTCGGCATCGCCGCGTTTGGCGTGATCTCAACGCTCGCCGACGCCGCGGACGGCTGCGGGCCCGGCAGATATTACAATGGGTATCGCTGCGTATCGCAGGGCTACGGGCCGCAGGGCTACGGGCCTCAGTTGGGCGGGCCGGGAATAGTGCTCGATTTCGGCGGAGGCGGACAGCGATATATCCAGCCCTCGCGGCGATACAATACGTGGAACGGCTGTCCGCCGCGCTACACGGTGCAGGACGGCGTCTGCAAACCGTATACCGGGCGCTGATCGCCACGATCGGGTTGCCAATGAGCGAGGCCGCCTGGCGGCCTCCCGCCACCCTTGGGTTCTTGGGTTGTCTTTGCTATATCCAGGATATCCAGATGGGAGGGGGCGATGCTCGGAACCTCTAAGCTCGCTCGACGCGTTGCCGCCCTCACCGTTCTCTTGATCGCCGCCGCCATGATCGCGGCAGTCTTGCCGGTTCTGCCGGCCGCCGCACAGAGCGCGCCCAAGACCACGCGGCTGATCGTGCCATTCCCGCCCGGCGGCACCGCCGACCTGATCGCGCGGCTGATCGGCCAGCAGGCCGCTCAAATCAGCGGCCAGCCGGTGCTGGTCGAAAACCGCCCCGGCGCCGGCACCATCATCGCGACCGAATTCGTCGCGCGCTCGGCGCCTGACGGCACCACGCTCCTGGTCATGGCCAATTCGTTCATCATCAATCCGAGCGTGCGCGCCTCATTGCCGTACGATCCGTTCAGCTTCGTGCCGATTTGCCTGCTGGCGAATTCGCCCCAGGTGTTCGTCGTCAACGCCGACTCTCCCTACAAGACTCTCGCCGCGTTCGTCACCGCCGCCAAGGCCAGACCCGGTGAGCTCAATTATGCCGCGGTCGGCCCCGCCACCACCCAGCATATCGCCGGTGAAATGTTCAAACGCGCGGCGCAGATCAATCTCATCTACGTGCCCTATGCCGGCGGCGCGCCGGCGGTCAACGCCATCCTGGGCGGCCACGTCACCGCCGTGCTCGCCAACTACAGCGAGGTGTTGCCGCAGTTGAATGCGGGCAAGCTGCGGCCGCTCGCCGTGACCTCGCGCGCGCGCCTTGCGCCGCTGCCTGACGTGCCGACCATGATCGAGTCCGGCTACAAGGACATGGAAGTCGCCGCCTGGTTCGGCCTGATGGCGCCGCCGAAAACGCCGGCGGAGACAACGGGGCAGCTGATCGCGCTGTTTAAATCCGCGCTCACGGCGCCGGAGGTGAGCGCCAAGCTGAGCGCGCAAGGATTATATCCGGCCGACGCCTGCGGCGCCGAATTCGATGCCCACGTCAAGCGGCAGCACGAAAGTTACGCGCGCGCCATCAAGGACGCCAACATCAAGGTGGAGTGATACCCGGCGCTTGATTTGATGGATGTCATTGCCGGGCTTGACACCAGCGGCCTCATTTCTGACTTATCGCCGTCATCCTGAGGTGCTCGGCCGAAGGCCGAGCCTCGAAGGATGAACGGCCCCAGTGCTGCAATAGCCGGGCCGTCGCCCACCGATCTCGGGTTTACCCGAGATCGGAATTTCAACGCGCAAGTCGGCCAAGGCCGACTTGCGGTGGCTCGCCGCTTTGCGGCTCGCACCTCAGGGTGACGGAGCTAAGTCAGTATTTCCTGCCGCTGGCATGACACGTTGCGAGTCGCGGCGATCGGTGACGCCACAACGGATGTGATTATCCCGCCGCCAATTTCATCTGCGCCAGCGCCGCGCGGCCGAGCAGCCCGTATGGATTGGCGAGCGTCTCCAGCAATTCGAAGTGGTTGTAGCCCTCGCCCACCAAAAGCTCGGCCGGCTTTCCGGCGGCTTTGACCGCGGCAAATAAATCGCGCGTCTGGCGCTGGAATTCCGGCGTCTCGCGCGTGCCGTGCGCGAGAATGAGCGGCGTATTGAGTTGATCGATATGGCGCTGCGCGCTCAACGCCTGCTCCATCTCATCGGTGAATTTCACATAGAGCGAGCGCTTTGAAAGCCGCACCGGCTTTAGATCATACATGCCGCTCGCCAGCAGCGCACCCTTGAGCAAATCGGCCGGCATATTTTCTTTACGCCAATCCGTCGTCACCATGCAGCCGCCGAACTGCGCGCCCGACGAATGGCTGGTGAGATAAAGCCGCTCGCGGTCGCCGCCGAAACTTGCTGCATTGTTGTAAACCCAGCCGATGGCGCGGCGGATCTGCTCGGCCATGGGAAACAGGCTCCCATTCGCCTCGTCCACATTGATGAAATCGGGAATGACGTAATGCGCGCCGGCGCGCACGAACATTTCCGCCAGCACGGCGTAGTCGGCGGCCTTGTTGCGCCGCCACGCCCCGCCGTGGATGAAGATGTTGACCGGCGCGTTCGGCCGCGCGGTGCGAAAGATGTCGAGCTGCTCGATTTCGGTCGGGCCGTAAGCTAAGCGCTGCGGCGCGCCGATGATCGCGCGCACGCGCTCGCTGTTGGCGAGCCTGCGCGCCACCACCTGGTCGCGATTGGGCGCATAGACCTCTTGGTCATAGGCGTCGTCGAGCGCCTGCTGGTCCATGTCGAGCCAGATGAGCGGGCCTTTGACGCGGGGTTTTGCGGATGGTTGGATGTTCATGGCGATCCTTGGGGCAATATTTGGAATCCGCGAGATTAGCTCAATTATGACGTGACTTCATCCGCTGTCATGCCCGGGCTTGACCCGGGCATCCATGGTGGGTTGCGGCAAGCACAGACCTTTCCGCTAGTCTGCCGCTGGTGAAAATCATTATGGACCCCCGGGTAAAGATGCTAGGAATTAGACCCTGGCGGGCTGAGATCACGGCCGCAGTGCTTGCAAACCGACGCTTCGATTTTGACTCATTCGGCGCAGTAGGGGCATTTTTTTTGGCCGCGCGTGACCTTGGCCTCGCTTGGCGATGATACTGCCACGACGAGGAACCCGATTATCGGCGAAAATAATAATGAGACGAAAAACGCACCGGGGAACCCGCCCCAAATTTTCTTCGATTTTGCGTAGGCACCAACTATGATCGAAATTATAAACCAAAAAAAATGGCTATTTCCATAATCTACCTGCTGCTGTAGCGCCCGACTGTGACGTGGCATAGCTGCCATTCCGAGCACTTTAGGATGAAATCCTGCTTGGTACCAACGGCGGGGTTGTGCTGGCGGACATGCCAGCCATCGGGTGTGATTCGCCGCAGGCGCTTTAATATAGCCTTTACCGTCCCACAAGCCCGGGGGTGACGAGTCCTTGATTGTCCCGCGCGGCCTTGACCCGCGCATCCATGAGGCATCTCAACGTGTATTGTCTCGATTGCGGACCCCGCCATAATGGGGCCTGACAAGGGGAGCAGTAAACGATGGAATTCGGCTATTTCACGCTTAGCGACAATCACTACGAAAACAATCCGCGCGACGCCAACCAGTTCGTCACCGACATTACCGCGGAGGCGCTCTACGCCGACCAGCTCGGCATGCATTCGGCCTGGATCGGCGAGCACCATTTCAATTCGCTCGGCGTGCTCTCCTCGCCCGAGCTGGTGCTCGCCTACATCGCCGCGCGCACCAAGCACATTCGCCTGGCGCCGGCGGTCAACGTCACCCCCCTGCACCATCCGATCCGCGTGGCCGAGCAATGGGCCACCCTCGATCTGCTCAGCAACGGCCGCGTCGATTTTGCATCCGGGCGCGGCTACGACAGCCGCGAATACGCCCCGTTCAACGTCTCCTTCGCCGACAACCAGAGCATCTTCGAAGAAGGCATGGAGGTTTTGCAGAAACTGTGGAGCGCCGACGGGCGCATCTCGCATCATGGCAAGCACTACAACTTCGACGACGTGCGCATCACGCCCAAGCCGGTGCAGCGCCCGCTGCCGGTCTACATCGGCTCGTTTTCAAAACCCTCGATCGAGCTTGCCGCCCGCCTTGGCTGCGGCTTGATCGTGGCGCCCTTCGCCGCCGCCATGAGCTATGGCGGCCTGCGCCAGGTCGCCGATCTCTACAACGAGACCTGCGTCAAGCATGGCCGCAAGCCGGGCCGGCTGATGTGCAGCTACTTTGCGCACTTTTTCGACACCGAGGCGCAGGAGGCGGCGCAGCGCGCGCGCCAGATTCGCTATTACAAGGAATGCGTGATCCCGGCCTTTCCAAGCGATCCGAAGACCGCGCCACCGAGCTATCACTATTTCATCGCCATGGTGGAGCGGCTGCACAAGGTGAAACCGGAGGATCTCACGGAGAATTCCGTACTGCTCGGCAATTCGGCGCGCATGATTGAGACGCTGAAGAAGGTCGAGGCCGCCGGCTTCTCCGAGGTAATTCTTTATTTCAATGTCGGCCTCAAGCCGCACCAGCAGGTGAAAGAGGAAATGGACCGCTTCATGCGCGAGGTCGCGCCCGCCTTCAAAGGCAAGCACAACCAGCGCCGCGCGGCCTGAAGTATATTTTTTAAGGCACGCTAGCAACGCCTGCCGAGCCATGATGCTGAATCTGGCTGCTATTCCGATGCAATCGGCAGCCAGACGGCACCCACACCGTCTCAATCGATCCTGACCCCGATCTCTTTCACGATCTTGCCGTACCGCTCATAATCCTGCGCGATCAGTTTGGAAAACTCGGGCGGCGCGAGAATGAGCGGCTCGAGGCTGCCCGACACGTTGAGCTTTTCCGCAAAGTCCGGGCGCGCGAGCATCTTATGCACTTCGGTGCGCAGCCGCACCACGATCGCGTCCGGCGTGCCGGCGGGGGCAAACAGGCCGAGCCAGATATCGACCGCATAGCCGGGATAAAACTCCGCGATCGACGGCAAATTGGCAAACCGCTTGGAGCGTTGCTTGCCACTGGCCGCGAGCGGACGCAGCAGCCCCCCCTCGAAATGACCGGCACTCGAAGCGCCGGCGAACAGCACCTGGGTCTCGCCGGCAATTGTGGCGGTCGCCGCCGGCGCCCCGCCGCGATACGGCACGTGCAGCAGCTTGATGCCGGCGCGGATTTTCAGCAGTTCCATCGCGAGCTGGTGCTGGCTGCCAATGCCACCCGACGCGAACGCCAGTGGCGGATCGGTCTTGCGCGCAAGCTCGACGAACTCCGGCAGCGTCCGCGCCGGCAGTTTGGGATTTATCGCGAGCAGAAACTGGTTGGTGGCGACGCTCGCGACCGGCAGCAGGTCTTTTAAGGGATCGAAGGGCAGCTTCGCATAGACGTGCGGATTGATGGTGATCCCGGAATCGGCACCGAGCAAAAGTGTGTAGCCGTCGGCCGGACTCTTGGCGACCGCATCGGCGGCAATGTTGCCGTTCGCCCCGCTGCGGTTTTCGATCACCACCGGCTGGCCCAGGACCTCCGAGAGATGCAGGCCGATCAGCCGCGCGGCAATGTCGGGCGCCCCGCCCGGCGGAATCGGCACCATGATGCGCACGGTGCGCTCGGGGTAACTGGTCTGCGCGAGGGGCGCGCTGGAAGGCAGAGCGATCGCGAACGCAGCAAACAAGAAAGCAGCGCAAGTTCCCCACTTCGTCATGGTCCCCTCTCCTTGTCCGGCCGGCGGCTGAGCCCGAACAGGCTCTCGGCGTTGCCGTGGCAGATCTTCTCCATATCCTCTCGCGGCAGATCGAGCGATTCCATCACGGCGATGGTGGCGCGTATATAGCCCTTTCCCTTCTCCGGATCGAACGGGCAGTCGGAGGCGAACAGCACGCGGTCGGGCGTAAAGAACGAAATGCCGCAGATGGTCGGCGCGCGCGCACCGGCGAGCGCGGTGTCGCCGTAGAAACCCTTGAAGTAGTCGTAGGGCCGTTTTTTGAGCCGCTGCAAGATCAGCGAATAGTCCTCATCGGACGTCCGCACGCCGAGCTGGTCCCAGCTATGGGCAACCCGCCCCTCGAAGTACGGGATGATGCCGCCGAGATGGTGGGTGATGATCTTGAGACCGGGGAAGCGATCGATGATGCCGGAGAACACAAGACGCGCCAGCGCGGCGCCGGTCTCGAACGGCCAGCCAAGGACGCTGTTGATCTCGTACTTGGACACCGTCTCGCTGCGATAGTCGGTCATTTCTCGGGTGCGGATCGGATGCAGCAGGACCGGCTTGCCTGACTTCTCGATCAGCTCGTAAATCGGCAGGAACTGATCCTGGTCAAGCGGCGCGCCGTCGACATTGGTGTGAAGTTGGATGGCGTTGGCGCCGTTGGCAAGCGCGCGTCCCGCCTCCTTCACCGCCGCCGCGGCATTATTCATCGGCAGCGAAGCGGCGTAGCCGACAAAGCGATCGGGATAGTGCGTAACGAGTTCGGCGAGACCGTCGTTGCCGATCTTCGCCCATTCCGGCGCCTGCTCCGCACCCCAGAGTCGATCGATCGCCGGCATGCCAAGCGAGAGCACTTGGGAATAGTTGTCGAAATCATCGACGATGCGCCGCCGCTCGTCGAGATCGAACAGCGCCGGAATGCCGCGCACCCGTTTGCCCATGTCCTTGGCGGCCGCCGGAGTCTCCAGCAATCCGGCAAAGAAGCGCTTGGGAAAGAAGTGGTTGAAGGCGTCGATATAGCGCATGCCCGTCCCCGGCTGCCACCGAACAGTTTCACACAAGTTTCGCTCGGCGCAAGACTTGGATGTTCAAGTCAAGCCGGGGCGGGAGGAATAGGTCAGCATGATCCCGAAAAAGCCAGCCCCCGGACCATAGCCGTCCGCAGGACGGCGTCGCTTCGCTCGCCTATGGCCGTCCGCAGGACGGCGTCGCTTCGCTCGCCTATGGCCGTCCGCAGGACGGCGTCGCGGAGCCTGCCCATAGCCCGTCGAAGACGGGCGTGAACGCCCTAATTGGGCTTGCCGAAGGCAAGACCCGAGGGCTCGCCTATGATCCAGGGTTGGTCACCGGGATTCGGAAAGGATCATGCGCCAAAGAAATTGTTACGAATACGTTTCGATTCCCGTTAAACCGATCTCGCGCTAGTGCATGATTGTCTGGATTGGAAACACGTTTCCCGAGCGCAGCGCGCAGACAAGTTTACGCAGTCTGCGCAAGCTAGACTGCGTTGCGAAACCATAAGCGCGATTACGCGCGTCTTAGACGCGCTATGGCGCTCACGCTGCACCGCATCCGGGACACGTGATTCAATTTCGAACGATCATGCGCTAAGCAAGCAACGCGGCCAAGTTCGCAATCATCGCGCTAAGTTCCGGCTCTTCCACTGCACCGGCGGCCTCCTGCAAGGCGAACCATTGGGTGCGCCGCTCGTCCTTCTCGGGCCATGACGTCAACTGCTCTTTGACCTCGAGCGCAAAAACCTTCACCGCGCACTGCACGGCCGACTTGTCGGCAAGCCGTTTTCTGTAATGATAGACCCCGATCGGACGCTCGCCGATCCGCCCGACCAGACCGCCCTCCTCCAGGGCCTCGTGCGCCGCCGAATCGTGCGGCGCCAGCCGCTCCACCGGCCAGCCCTTGGGAATGATCCAGCGCCTTGTTTCGCGCGACGTGATCAGCATCACTTCCAAGGTGCCGTCGGCGCGTCGTCGGTAAGGCAGCGCGGCATATTGCAGGTTCCGCGCCGGCTCTCTGCTCACGGGATCAGCCCGCACATTGCATAGACCAAGGCGGCGATCAGTGCCGAGGCAGGCAGTGTGATGACCCAGGCGGTGACGATATTGCTCGCGACGTTCCAGCGCACCGCCGACACTTTGCGCGCCGCACCCACGCCGATGATCGAGCCGGTAATTGTGTGCGTGGTCGAGACCGGAATGCCGAGCCAGGTGGCGGCGAAAAGCGTGATCGCGCCGCCGGTTTCGGCGCAGCATCCCTGCATCGGAGTAAGCCGGGTGATTTTTGACCCCATCGTGTGCACGATGCGCCAGCCGCCGAACAGCGTCCCCAGCCCCATGGCCGCCTGGCAGGTTATCACCACCCAGAACGGCACGTAGAATTCGCTGCCGAGCTGACCCTGCGAAAACAGCAGCACGGCAATGATGCCCATGGTCTTTTGCGCGTCGTTGCCGCCGTGCCCGAGCGAATAGAACGAGGCCGAGACGAATTGCAGGGAGCGGAAGGTGCTGTCCACGGAACGCGGAGACACCCGCACAAACAGCCACGACACGGTGAGCACGAGCAGCAATGCCAGAATGAAACCGGTCATGGGCGAGAGCACGATGGCGGCCGATGTCTTGATCAGACCCGTCCACACGATCGCCACGCCGCCCGCCTTGGTGACGGCGGCGCCCACCAGCCCGCCGATCAGCGCATGCGAACTGCTCGATGGTATTCCCATCCACCAGGTAATCAGATTCCAGGCGATGGCGCCCGAGAGCGCGCCGAAGATCACCCGCGCATCGACGATGTCGGCGGCAACGATGCCGGTGCCGACGGTATGCGCCACGTGCAGGCCGAAAAACAGGAAGGCGATGAAGTTGAAGAACGCCGCCCACATCACCGCATAGCGCGGCCGCAGCACGCGCGTGGATACGATGGTCGCGATCGAGTTCGCGGCGTCGTGCAGGCCATTGAGAAAATCGAATGCCAGCGCAACAAGGATCAGAGCGATCAAAACGGGCAAGCTCAGGATTGCATCCATCGCCAATTGCGTCCGTTACAGATGATCGATGACGAGTGCGTTGATTTCGTTCGAGACGTCCTCGAAGCGATCGACGACCTTCTCGAGGTTGTCGTAAAGTTCGGTCCCGATGATGAAACCCATCGCATTGCCCTGCGCGCTGCCTTGTGTGCTATCTTGCCGATTGGCGAGGAACAGCGCCTTGCGGCCCGCATCGTGCAGATGGTCCGCCCGGTCCTCGACCCGGATGATCTCCTCGGTGAGCGCGTTGAGGCGGCCGGAGTTCTTGCCGATCGAGCTGAGCAGCGGCATCGCCTCCAATGTTAGGTTTGCCGCCCGCAGGATGATTGCGCCCATCTCCTGCATCTGCGGATCGAAGCTGCGGATATCGAACAGCGTGATGGTCTTCGCGGTCTTATTCATCTGGTCAATGGCGTCGTCCATCGAGCTGATGAGGTCCTGGATATCGGTGCGATCGAACGGAGTGATGAAGGAGCGGCGCACGGCCGTCAGCACCTGACGCGTAATCTCATCGGCCTCGGTCTCGCGATCGACGATCTGCTTGCAATATTGCTCGATTTTGTCTCCGCCCTGCAGCACCCCCTGCAATGCCTCTGCGGCGGCGACGACAAACGTGGCGTGTCGCACGAACAGATCGAAGAAGCGGTCTTCTCTGGGCATCAACGCCTGAAACCATCCGAGCATCCATTACCTCGCGCAATTTTGGGAATCGAAGAGTGACAGTAGAAGGATGGTATTAGATTGAGTGCGCCAGCGACACCAACGGCGATGCCGCAGTGCCACGTCACCTATCACGTCTCATCGGTGAATGCATAAGATTCTTGCATGCCCAAGACAAGGGCGGGCGGGACGAATAAGGTCGCCCCCGCAATCTCCGGAGCCCCGCCATCGAATCTTTCTCTCTCCCCGTCATTCTCTATTGCTGCATTGTGATGGTTGCGGCCTACGCCGCACGCGGTGCGAGCGGATTTGGCGCCGCCGCCGCCATGCCGCTGCTTGGCCTGGTGATCCCGCTCAAACTCCTGATCCCGGCCTGGACTGTGATTGGAGTTGCAGCCGGGCTTGCGCTGTTCGGCAGCGACCGCCACCGCGTTGCCTGGCGCGAGATGGCCAAGCTGGTGCCGGGCTTGCTCATCGGCATTGCGGTCGGACTTTACGTCTTCAAGCTGCTCGATTCCGAGACTCTCGCCAAAGGTCTCGGACTGTTGGTGCTGCTCTACGGCCTCTACTCGCTCGTGGGCACGTTCCGCCCGCCGCCCAAGACCAAATTCCCGCCGCGCGCCGCCGCCGCCATCGGCGGATTTCTCGGCGGCATTGTCGGCACCGTCATCGGCACCATGGGCAGCGTGTTCTTCGCCGTCTATTACGACGCCATCCGCCTCTCCAAAGAGCACTTCCGCGCCACCATGACGGCGATCCTGCTCACGCTGGCGCTGCTGCGCGGCATCGGCTATTGGGCGGTCGGCGAATTCACCGGCGAAGTGATGATCCTCTCCGCGATCTTGTTTCCCATGATGCTGGCCGGCATTTTCATCGGCAACCGCTTCCATCACGGCATGAGCGAACTATTGTTCCGCCGCACCGTTTCCGGCGCGCTGATCGCAAGCGGGCTGGCGCTGCTGGTAAAATAGCCGCGCCGCTAGCGCGGGCAGTTGCGCCGGATGATTTCCGCAAAATCCTCGATCGAGTCGTTCATCTGGCCGATATTCTCGCGCCGCCCGAGACCGGTAGTGCAGCGATCGAACACCGGGATCGCGCGCTGCATGATCCGCACATGCGCGCGATAGGCCGCGCATTTTTGCGCCGGCGTGCCGTTCTTCACCGACTCCAGCCGCGCGATCGTTTCCTCGAAGCGCTTGTCGTTGGCGGCAAGATCGGCGTTGCAGCCGGCCGGAACCTGCGCCTGCGCCGGCGCGAAGACAAACAATAAAGCGGCAACCGCCGCGGCTTGCAGGCAACGCCGATACGCACTCATCCCAAGTTCAGCTCCTTGAAAAAATCATTGCCCTTGTCGTCAATCACTCTTTCTTCTCCCTCGCCCCGCTTGCGGGGAGAGGGTGGCGAAGTCGAGCGAAAGCGAGACGAGCCGGGTGAGGGGCGCTTCCAAACGTTCAGACTCGCGAGAACGCCCCCTCACCCGACCTCGCTTCGCTCGGTCGACCTCTCCCCGCAAGCGGCTATCGGATTCACACATGTTGAAGCCTCAGCGTAGCCCCGTACTTGATGCGCTGGAAGTCGTCGAGGCCCCGGCGCATCACTTGCGGCCCTGGTTTGCCGTAATAGCCTGTCCAGCCGCCGAG
>CAZNSG010000095.1:0-5523 GCA_964575715.1 uncultured Hyphomicrobiales bacterium
GTGGCTCAACCGTTGCCGCCGCCTCGCCAAGGACTGGGAAAATCTCAACCGCAACGCCCTCGCGTTCTTAAAACTCGCGTCCATCCGGCTCATGTTGCGGAAGCTTTGTAATCCTTGCTGAAGTTCTGAGACGGACTCTTAGTGGGGAAGCGTTATGTCAAGGCAATCGACAGAAAGACGATCCGGCAGGCGGTGAAGCCGACACTTGCAAGAAGGCCGGAAAAACCCGAGTATTCAAGCAAGTTCGGGAGCCATCTGGAGAATTCCGGCTAGGACTGTCGAATACTATGACAGCGCGCCTACATCCCAGCTGCTGGCTAAAATGCCGGCGAATTAAAGAGATTCGCCGATGAGCCATCGAGTACACACTCGAACCAGTTCGTTGATCATTAGCGCAGGCCTTGCGACAGCCCTCTTCGGCTGTGCCACGCTGGAACGCCTGCCGCGCGTGACTGTGTCCGAACTTCATCAGGTATCAATTCTGGGCATCACCGACGTTCGGTTTTATCCAGATACCGACGCGAAGGCGCTTGAAGCGTTAGCGCTCAAGCTTTACGAGCGGCAGTTGAAATCTCGTGAGCACTCAGCGAAATCAGCCAGCGCCGGCCACGCTCATTTTTTGGTGATCTCAGGCGGCGGCGACAACGGTGCCTTTGGCGCCGGACTTTTGACCGGCTGGAGCGCGCGCGGCGATCGTCCGCAGTTCAACCTAGTCACCGGGATCAGTACAGGCGCCTTGACTGCACCGTTTGCGTTTCTAGGGGGCGAGTATGATTCAACTTTGAGAGAACTCTACACCCGGACAAATGCCGGCGATGTGTTCACCAAAAGAACTGTATTCGCAGCCATTAGCGACGACGCGATGTCCGACACGTCGCCGCTTAAGAGTATGATTGCCCATTACCTCGACCAATCGATGATTGAGAAAATTGCCCAGGAATATGCGAAAGGACGGTTGCTTCTCATAGCAACGACTAACCTCGATCTGGGGCGAGCGGTCATTTGGAATATTGGCGCAATCGCGGAAAGCAAGCACCCTGACGCTCGAGAGTTGATCTTGAAGATATTGCTCGCGTCGGCCGCCATCCCCGGCGCGTTCCCGCCGGTCATGTTCGATGTGGAGCTAAACGGCAAACCACTTCAAGAAATGCATGTCGATGGGGGGGCTTTGGCACAAGCATTTCTCTATCCAAGTTCACTCCATTTGAAGCGCCTCAGTCAAAGAAACAAGATCACACGAAAAAGAATTGTTTACATCATCCGGAACGGACGCCCCTTTAAGGATGAAGAAAGTGTCAAACGGCAGACTTTATCAGTCGCGATGCAAGCCATTTCAACGATGACCACATCGAGTGGCGTGAATGACACCTATCGGATTTATCTGACAGCCAAGAGAGATGGCATCGACTACAATCTGGCCTTCATTGATGACGGCTTCACCGTGCCTTACAAAGATCCGTTCGACCAAGGCTATATGCAAGCGCTGTTTGATTATGGATATCAAAAAGGCTTGGCGGGCTATCCGTGGAGAAAAACGCCCTTCGGCTATACTGAATGAGTTTAATGTTCGCTTTCTCGTGGTGCGCTCGAACGCACTAGTGAGCGGTGAAGGAGAATTGCTGCGTTGCACTTGGTCGGCTTATGTGTAGATTTTCGGATGCCGGCGGAAGATGACGTGCCGCGTGCACCGAGCCCGGCGTCCGAAAATCTCCAAGGAACAAAATCGCGGAAAGGGGTACGTAGAGGGCGCGGCCCGCTTTATGGGGATTTGAGTAGCGCGCGTAATTCGAAGATCAAACGATTTTCAGCGCCTGTTGTGCTCGAATGCCTCCACAACTTTCGCGTCACGGCACGAATATTGCTAAATAGGGGATTTGATTTTTTCGGTCTGTGTGATTTCAAATAGTTACGTGTGGCAAAAATAGCACGTCCTATTTTGTCTTAGAGCCTGACTGAAAATGAAAGTGAGTCACATCAATGAGTTACGGAGCACGTTCGCAGGGAGAGGTCACCAGGCGACGCTTTCGGAAGCGCCAGAATTCCCACGCTTTCCGAAATTCGACGTACGCGGCGTCTCCGTTGTTCGTATCTGCAAGACATTGATTTTGCTCGCTGCATTATGAGTCAGACTCTTAGAGGCTGATCGAGGAAACGAACCAATCAAACGAACGAACCTAAACCAAACGAGCTACCTCAGAAAACTTCTCCAATATCGGCACGTCTTTGCAAACCGCACCTATCAAACTCAATGGGGCATTCCGTCTTTGCTCATCCTCAACGTGATGACCAGTAAAGAACATTGCACTCACGTCATGGAACTACGGGCTAGCATGGAAGGAAAGCCCCGTTCCCTCCTCTTCAAAGCCCTCCCGATTTTAGGTTCATGGGAGAAATACCCCGAAACCGCTCCTGCATCTACTCGACGACCCATGGCAAAGGGTTAGCCACGAGCCGCTCAAAATCCAACCCTAGAAAGGAGGGAATAGCGCATGGACACCCACAAGCTACGTGACCTACTCGACCAGCGAGACGCAATCGACGCTGAAATTACCGCCATGGTAGCGTCCAATTGCCCTGCGTGAATTGTGCAGTTTGAGAATGAATGTCTTTGCTCCTCCTTGGGAGATGCGACAACCAAAAGCAGGAAGTTTGTTATCCCAATAGTCAACGGTGCCGCGCTCAGGTGGCTCGAAAGACCGTAAGCTCACATCTGAAAGAGCAATCTTTGGCACTTATTTGGCACCTAAAAACCCCGTGCTGGGGTGGGCCGAGGGAACCTTCTGCAATTGATGATTGCTAGCCTTTTCGGAGCGACGACGCCGGCGTTGACACCGTGTGCCAAACCGATCGCGGAAAGAGTGACAATCGCAATTCCGCTCGGTATATCGTCCATACCTCCTCATGGTGCTGGGCGTTGGTCTCAGGTGCCAAATCGGTGCAAACAGGTCAAGAGTCGAGGCGGTAGGTATCGCATAAGAT
Organism: uncultured Hyphomicrobiales bacterium; assembly: GCA_964575715.1. GTDB lineage: Bacteria > Pseudomonadota > Alphaproteobacteria > Rhizobiales > Xanthobacteraceae > PNAI01. The sequence continues at coordinate 2,980 of CAZNSG010000095.1, forward strand.
GCTGATATATCTAAGAAAGCCGCAATAGCTCAGTTGGTAGAGCACATCATTCGTAATGATGGGGTCGGGGGTTCGAGTCCCTCTTGCGGCACCAGCACTTAGCTACAATTGGCAATGCTCTTAGGCACCGCCTAGGCACCACCAAAGGCCTAGTCCGTTCACACGTAATTGAAGCCCGGGTTCGTCGCACAATGCCCTGCGATTCCATTCTCAAGATTTGCTGAAAGAAGCGGAGTCGCTATCGCCCGGCGTTTGCCGTCAGAGCACTACTGGTGCGATCAGATTGGCGGCGCAGAATGCGGCTTAGGAAACCGCTGCTCTATCCTGCTGAGCTACGGGACCATGCCTGAAAAATAAGGGTTTGTGAATCCCCGAAATTTCCTAGGCTCAGTATAGGCTCCACCAAGCCATATCCTTCCTACTAGCACGGTGAACGGTTTGGGAAGCTGCCGTTCTACCATTGAACTACGCCCGCAAAGGCCGATATTTGTTGCGTTCTTATGAATTTGCCGGATCGCCAGTCTCTTTTTAGTCTCTCTTTTTAGCTCGGCGACCCTGTGTATCACAAGTCTGTGAATCGCCTTCTGAGGAAGCCTTCAATCTCGGCGAGTTGTTGGCATTCCTGCACAGGCAGTGTGGCCGCATGATTGCGCGGCAGAGCCGGCGGTCGGTGCATTCCAGATTCCGCGAGGCGAGTTCGTACGCACTGAAAGACGCGATTGATTTCAAACGAATTTCGTCTGGCGGTGCCTCAATGGTTCCACCATGGCTCCGTTTCCACATCCCACTCATCGAACCGGACGAGCAGATTTCCCGCATCCGACTCTCGGACAAGACTTCACGCCTTCGCTTTCGCGTGCAACGCCATCTGCAGTTTCTGAACACTCGTCGGAGTTGATAGGTTGCCCTATCTCCCGGTCCTTCACCACGTATTGCGTCTGTCTTGAACTGAGGTCCCTTCCCTCCACCGGCATTACCCGGCCTTCAGCGGTACTACGAACCTCTCCGCCACCCCAGAGCACCCGGCCTGTCCCTCGCGGGCCTCCGGTTGGTCATCGCTGACCACGCCTTGGGGCTTCCCGTGTTTCGTGCGCTTTCCTTGTGTACATGCTGCCGCCACTACCCCGGCGCAGCGTCTGGGCGTACTGCTTCGCTCATTTCATCCAGACGTATCAGCCTTCCCCGAAAGGGTTGTCGGGTCGGCCTGCGCATTGTCCTTTTCGAGGCTTGCTCGGCGTTCACTCGCGTTGCGGCCTGCACACTCGCGCTGTCACCAATTCGTGACACGCTAATCGAAGGCTTCAGCCATTTCGTTTCCTCCATGACTGCTCCGGTTGCTTCCGGCTGGAGCGGTCGCCGGGTGGGACTTGCACCCACTGGAGAACGCCGCCTTGTCACGGCGCACACCCAGAGCAGACATTCGGAGAGGTCGTTCGAATGCAATGCGCTCTCATCAACGAAAGAAATAATACCCGAGTAGACAAAATACGATGATGATGCTCGTCAGGCTGACCGCCAATAAAAACACTATACCCCGACTCATTGAAGAGCCGAGAGAACTTTCTTGCATTTTCCAATCGGGCTTGGCCTGATGCCTGCAACGCCACCTTCACCGCTCGCTCGGAGCAGGGCCCATTACGGCATCTAGGCCAAGCCCTATTGAAAAATTATTCTCTCGTACTCGATGGACGCTTCATCAATGCAGCCTGGTATCTTCACATTGGTGTCCGGCAGCCATGCGGGAGGAGATCCGATCGGAGATCCACTGCCTTCCTGCGCTCGGCATCAAGAAATACATTAGGTTGACGTAAAATAGCCATCCCGTCTCGGTCACCTCGTACGCACTGGAATTCTCGCTGACCAGCCCAGCATCGACGAGTTGGTCAAGCGCTTCCAAGGTCTCCCTCGGGACTAGACCCCAGGGTGTCCTCGATTTCTCCAGAAATCCCCTGTAGGGGAATGTCACGACACCTTTCTCCGGAGAGCGGTCGGTCTGGTACGCCGCCAATGGAAGCGTATTACCGGCGAAAACGCGCGATACGTAATTTCGACGATCGCCGGTGTTGAAGAAATTGAAGCCGGGGAGTTGCGTGACTGCGGCAGCCCCGTATCCAAGGACCGCGTCGTCGTGATATCCATACAGGATGTCATGGTACAAGAATCTCGGCGATAGCTGCAGCGCTCCGCGTGTCTGCCCGTTTCGGCGCGCGTAGCTGTAGCCACTTATCTTCGAGTAGTCCCGCGAAATCATGTGCAGGGCAATTTGCTGCCGCTGTTCCAATCGCTGGATGGCATTCAGTCGCCCAAAGCCCTGCACCCCTAAAAATCGGTGCATCCGCGCCTGAGCAGCCAGATTGTTGAGGGGATAGAAGTCGATCGTCGTGGTTCCCAGGTCGATTGCCCGTCTAAAGGGCGGGCGCAAAGTGTACCACTGAACCGGCTGTGATCTGCCTCTTGAAGGCGGCGCAAAAGTGTACCGGTCCTGCTAGGCCGTCTCGATGCCTTTGAATGGCATGGAGAGGCTGGAAGGATGTTCACAGTGGA
>CAZNSG010000096.1:0-1766 GCA_964575715.1 uncultured Hyphomicrobiales bacterium
GTGGCTCAACCGTTGCCGCCGCCTCGCCAAGGACTGGGAAAATCTCAACCGCAACGCCCTCGCGTTCTTAAAACTCGCGTCCATCCGGCTCATGTTGCGGAAGCTTTGTAATCCTTGCTGAAGTTCTGAGACGGACTCTTACCACCCTTCATCACTTCCATATGGCATCCTGCCACTCCCGGTTTGATCCCGTCGCTATCCTTCCAATATGTGGTAACACCCGTGCCCTTCCAGCCTTCGGGTTTATATTCAATTGTGCCTTTCGCACCCGGTATCTTGCTCGCTCCCGCAGTTGGTGGATCGTTGGCGCTGGCGGCATTGAGCAGCATCATCATAGGGATGCAGAATGCGAGCAGTCGAAACAACCCTTTGATCGCAGCTACCAGTGTGGATTGGTTTGACTTCATTGGGTAATTCCTTCGTTCATGTTGTTGATCTCTATTTGGCTGGGATAGTCTAGATGACTCGCGAACTGGCGTAAATATTCGCATCTCTTCGCCGTTGTCACTTGCGCCGCGCGCAATGCCGACGCCCTGGCGAAAAAGTTCAAGGACTAATCAAAAAATCGCATCCATGATGGCAACGTTTTTCTCTGCTGGCTGCATCGAGTCACTTGCGCGGATAATTCTTCCCATGTGCGCCTTGCCGGTCTGATTACGGCCGAGTGCGGAGACATCCCCCGGCCTGTTCTGCACGGCTTGACGCCCCCACTTACATAGGGCGCAATCAAGTCATCGAATTGTTACGAATGCCCGTCATAATTGGGCTTTCAACCTATTCGAACCAGCCATGGTAGATCGCGGTCAAGTCATTATTCTTAAAGAGGAAACCGTGCGGGCGGCGGGGCCGGAGACGGCCGCGCTGGCGCCCGCAGGCGGCGATCTTTCCACAAGTCCCGAGCGTTTCATCAACCGGGAGTTGTCCTGGCTGATTTTCAACCGCCGTGTGCTCGATGAGTCCACCAACGATCGCCACCCGCTGCTCGAGCGGCTGCGGTTTCTCTCGATCTCCGCCCACAACCTCGACGAATTCTTCATGGTGCGCGTCGCCGGACTAAAAGGTCAGGTTCGCGCCGGCATCACCACCAAGAGTCCCGACGGCCTCACCCCGGGCGAACAGCTTGCCCGCATCAGCGAAGCCGTCGTGCTGCTCGCTAGCGATCAGCAGAAGCAGTGGCGCGAACTGCGGAAACTGCTGGCCGAGAAAGGGTTGGTATTGATTGAAGGCCCGGATGTGACCAAGCAGGAGAAAGCCTGGATCGAGGATTATTTTCTGCGCAATATCTATCCGGTTCTCACGCCGCTCGCCATTGACCCCGCGCATCCCTTCCCGTTCATCCCCAATCTCGGCTTTACCATGGCGCTTCACCTTGTACGCTCCGGCGACGGCAAGGCGATGAATGCGCTGATCCGCGTCCCCGCCAAGATTGATCGATTCATTTGTCTGCCGCCGGCAACCGATACGGGCGTGACCCGATTTATCACGCTCGAACAGGCCGCTGGCCTGTTCATTGGGCGTCTGTTTCCCGGCTACACCATCAAAGGTCAGGGCGCCTTTCGGATCGTCCGCGATTCCGAAATCGAGATAGAAGAAGAGGCCGAGGACCTAGTGCGCCTGTTTGAGACCGTGCTCAAGCGCAGGCGTCGCGGCTCGGTCATTCGGCTTGAGCTGGAAGCGGCCGCTCCGGCTGAACTCAAACGTTTTGTCCAGCGCGCGCTTGGCGTTGCCGATGATGAATTATGCATGATCGACGGCGTGCTTGCGCT
>CAZNSG010000097.1:0-32652 GCA_964575715.1 uncultured Hyphomicrobiales bacterium
GTCTGGGATGAGGTTGACGACACCTCGATCTTCAAGACAGGACGCCTCGTCCGCTATCGACGATCTCACCTCCGGTTACCGCGCTCGCGGTCGGGCTACCCGCGCAGCGGGCTATCGCGCAGCGATTTTGTGCATTGGCACATTTCGACCGTTAGCGGCGCTGCAGCATATAGTCGCGATTGAAGGTAAAGCGGACACTAGCCATCGAGACGCGGTTGGTCCAAATAAAGTTTTTTGATTGGCAGCACTATAGGCTTCAAGATACCGCCCTGAACCGCTCGAACCTAATCGCAAGCCGTTCGCGATCGGGGCGATCGTGCAAGCGGACTGGCAGGTGGATCGTCTCGCCGTCCAGCCTTTTTAGTGTTTCAAGCATTGGTCCATCATTCTGACTGAGCAGTCGGTCTGATACGTGCAGACCATAATCTGGATCTATGCCGATAAGATGTGCATCGAAAGCTGCGTGATGGATTTTTGAGAGCGGGATGCCATTGGGAACCACCGGCTGGCCGAGCTTCTCGTCTTTGTCAGCTACTATATGAGCTGCGTCGAGCAACATTGGTTCTGGCAGGCGCGATACCGCACAACGACCACCGTATGCGGTTATGACTGCTTCGCGGAACGACGCCTGATGTAGTCTTTGTTTCACTGCACGGAGCGCATAGCGCCGTTCGATCGCAGTCTCGGGCGGTGCTAGAGTATCTTGATCGGGCACCCCGAATGCCACGCGCGCTTTCAACATTTTGCCGTCCCATCCCGCGATAAAAGTCGGCAACATGGCTTGGTAGCGGCCGGGTGCAATACCGAGGAAGTAGATGATCGGAACCTGATGTTCGTAAGCCTCACGTAGCCATCGATTGTCGACTGCGTTTGGGTCTGTGCCCATGAAAGCGTAGTCGACCGTTTCTTCGCCCTCGAAAATCTGGCGATGCACTTCGCGCTGGTCGTCGTACCAGACCTTTCCGCCAGGCTTTGGGAATACGGTCTTGATCGAAAGTAAGAATCGCATTTGCTGCGGCTTGAAGATGCCGCGCTGCGGATTTATCAGAGGGATACGTTCGCCGTTGAAAAGGAAGCCTGGTTTCAGTTCAGTTGCGGTCAGGTGATCGTACAGCTCACTCAGCCTTTGGACGTGCTCAAAAGCCACCATGCGGATCGAGCTGTCGCGGCTCGCGTCATCCATGCGCAGTCACCGAGAAAACCACCTGAAACCTTGACGGGTGCGGTGTCATTGTTCGCTGTCGCGTGCTGGCTCGCTGCCTGGCTTGTCTAGATATACCTGCCCCGAACACGCAATTGATCGCCATTTTCCCCAAGATGCCGCCTCGACCCTACCTGTTCAAGCTATCGCGCGGCCGGAAGAGGAGGGATGGCTTCAAAGGCTAGTACAGCCCTATTATGCTTGAAGCTTTCTCAATTACTTCAGGATCTTAGTTTCGGCTACGTTCGATCATTGGCAACTATCGCAACGGTGTCGCAACATCGCCATCGCAACAATTGGGATTGAAGGATACGGTCGAATCGCGCGGAAGCTCTACGCCCAGTCCTGCACGGCAGTTGCCCGAATCCTTTCTTGGCGCGGTTGGAGCCGCACGCGCCAGTATTGACGTCATTCCGTGACTCTCCCGATCAACCGCTAATTCGGTCTCGGCTCGCCTTCTCCCGCAGACGCCGCATGATATCGGCATGGATGCGTGCCGCAGTGAGGGCGGACGCGCGATTGTAATGCTGCTGCGTGGTGAGGCGTGTGGCGTGACCGAGTGCCGCCCGGGCGCCTTCGATGGCCTCGGGGTCCGCGATGCTAACGCTCGTCGCGAAAATGTGTCGGAACAGATGCGGGTTGAGGGCGCAACCGAACGCGCGCTGCGTCAGTTCGGTGATGATGATGTAGATCGTGTGTTCGGCAAGCGGAGATCCCGATCGGCTGAGCCACAAGCGATCGCTGCCGGCTCCGTGATTGAGGTGCGGACGTATGTGCGACAGGTAATGGTCGAGGAACCTTCCGGCGTCGGACGGAATGAGGGCGGCGTGAGGGCGGCCTGTCTTGGTCTCGCTGCCGTCGATATCGATCCACCAGACGCCGGCCCGCCGCTTCATGTGGCGCGTTAATGAGAGCGCCACGAAGTTGCGGAGCCTCAGCGGCAGGAGGGCCAGGATCGTTACCATCAGCCAGTCGCGATACACGATCGCCTCACGCCAGGACGCAGATGCCGCCGCTTGACGGCGAAGTTCTTTCATGCCGCGAAGGAGTATGTCCGATGTGAGTAGTGGCGGCAGGCTTCGATCTGCGACGTCCTGGGCGCGCCGGTCGAGATGAACCACACAGGTCCTCAACCATGACCAGTCGCGATCGGGCGCGAGCGCGATCATTACCGCGTGCAACTCGAGAATTCGGTTGCGGAGCGTATAGGGCGCAACCTTTTGGTCCCGGAGCTCGGCGAGATAAGCGGCAACGCGTTCGCGGGTCACGCGATCGGCCAAGGACACCAACAGATCCTCGCCGGAGTTCTTCAGGAAAGTCAGCCAACGACCGTAGCCGCGCCGGTTCTTGTGACAAGTGGCAGGTCGCCAGGAGGCGGCCGTGCTGCGCTCGAATGACAGCGGATCATGGGTGGACAGCGCGGCCTGCCAGGCAGCACGATCTACATCGAGCCAGTCGGAAACCGGAAGGCAACGTCGAGCGGGGTCAGTCTGAGGGCGCATCACACGTCCTTCCGCTTGTCCTTCGGCGGTGGCACGAGACGCGCCCGCGTCTTGCCAATCGCGGCCTGGGCGTTGGCAATCAGTGAACGCTCGGCGAGGAATGAATAGTTCTTGCGGATAACGTTGTCGTCTCGGTTGCCGAGGATCGCGCGCACGGCTTCGAACCCGTTCGGGTTCTCCTTGAGATGGAGATACCCGGCGAGGGCCCGGAACATGTGCGTGTGGAACGCGAGCCCGAGGCGGCTCTCGATCGTCCGTTTGATTTGCCCGCTGAGGAGGCTCGCGGCCTTCGGACCGGGCGCGCGACCTGGGAACAGCCACCCATCTGGCTGGTCGTAGAGGGCAAGGGCCTCATCGATGAGGTCATGGTTGTCCTTCGGAAGTTCGAAAATGAGATCGGCACGATTCTTGACCTCCTCCGCGGGGATCGAGATGAGCCAACGCCTTACGCGACCTAGCGCGACGCGCCGCAATGTCACACCCAGCCGGAGCGATACGAGGTTGGTGATCCGGATCGGAGCAAAGGTCAGAATCTCGATCGCGAGCGCCATCTCGGCAAGTTGCTTGCGGCGTCGTGTCGATCGGGCGGTCTTGGCTTCGGCAAAAAGACGTGCGGGAAGATGCAAAAGGGCCGCCACGCACCGGTCGTCCTCGAATGCCGTGAGGCGCGTGCGGGTCTTCGACCGGAAGCCGGTGACTTCGACATCGAGGTTCTTCACGATTCTCGCCAACTGGGCTTCCGTCTCCTTGTCGACCCCGAAGTGATGGCGTCGGACAGCGAGAAGCCCGCCGGCAAGACCGTGCAGAGCTTCCGTGCTCTTACCGTCCTGACGTTCGAGGAGATACCGCAACAGTGCCTGGAACGCCTCGATGGTGACAAGATCGGCCAGCGAGCGAACCGCCTCGATCCGGTGGCCGGAGAGAACCAGCGCCGACGCCGCTTTGAAAAGCTGATGTCTGCGGGTGCGAATCGTCGACGGCCGCAGCGCACGCAGAGGTCCGGACGAGAACGGGTCGTCCCTCGTGAGGCGCTGGAACCACGCCTCCACATCCGCGCGGAAGCTTTGCGGGAACGCGGTCTCCGGCAGGGTCCAGCGCTTCCGCTGCTGCGGGGTCAGCGTCAGCGGCATAACCTGCAAGGCAGGATAATCGGCGGCCAACTTATTCCAGACCCGGATGACGCGTCGTGCGTGGCCGACCGGATCGGCCACTTCGCCCGACCGCTGCAACGCCTCGACAAAGCGTCCAATATGCGCGTCGCTGACGTGTGACGGCGCCACGTCCTGTCGCGACGAGAAGCCGGCGAGGCGCGACAGCGACCACCAAGCGGGGCCGCGCTCGAGTGCAGTACGAAGACGGGCCCATTCTTCCGAGAGAGCGAGGGCCGACGGTGGCCCGCGACTGCAGACGATCTTTGCGAGGTAAAGTAGCTCTGACCGGGTGTTTGACAGGGTTTTGGCGGACAGGCCGGCCGGCTGGCGGCGCAATCGCCGCAGCTGCTGGATGACGAACCCCTGATGGGCGGGCAGTTCTGTGGCAGGCCGATGCATGAGGCGGGTAAAGGCTGCGACGGCCGCGCGAACGCGGGCGATCCGCGTAGCGGGTATCGCTCCATCCCGCAGAGCTTTGTCCAAGACATCCTGCAGGTTCGGCTGGCCTGGATCGCGGAACTCATCCGTATTTGCGTTCATAGGACCTCTATCCCTTCTTTATAAGCGTGACATGGGACGACAGAGCGTGACAAAGCGCGCTTTGACGGAAGATGTAGCATAATAATCCGTCGGAGATTACGACGTGACGTATTCCCATAGGCTTCGCCAAACCGTGACAGAGCAGGACATTCATCGCTGCGTGCCGCGCGCCATGAGCGCTTCAAGCTCGGCCAGTCGGATGCGGAGATGACCAAGTCCTTTAGGAGACGGCAGCCTTATCGCCGAAAGGTAACCTGCATTGATCCAACGCTTGACCGTTCTGCGGGATACACTTGTGCGCATGGCGGCTTGGTGGACGGACAGATATGTGCCGGCACCTTCGGCCTTCACAATTGTTTTCATGGCGATCAATGAATGCGATCGCATCAGAGGAGATCGGTGCGGGTGGGCAGTGATCGGATCCAGCGTTCGAGCTCATGAGCCTCGATAAGCGTCCGCCTACCGGCCTTCTTGGCAACAAGCCTGTGGCAACGGATTTCTTCGAACAGGTAAGTTCGGCCGATGCCGGCAGCCGCGGCGGCTTCCGCAGGGCTGAATGCCAGCTTCTTATGTAATGAAATTTCGGTCATGGGCGTGCTCACGTTCGTTTGTGGACAGGAGCGTCCAGATGCGAACGAAGCTAGCCGCACACATTCCGATGGGGAAAAACCGATATCGCTGATTTTTGCGAGCGGTTTTAGAAATCCTCTTTAAGGAGGCGAACTGCCTCCGCAGCCGCGCGATCTAACTGCCTCCACGACACTTGCCGATCAGATGGAGCGAAATCCGCAAAAGCTGCTATTAAAAATTCATTAAACAAACTTACACCTTGCCCCGTAGCCGGATCGACAGTGTGTTGAGGTTGAAGCGCCAATAAAGACAAAAATTGACTTCCCAGCGTTCTGGCAACACCCCGCAGGCTCAGGTCGACTACGCGGCCTGGCACGGGCTCACCTCGATCGTCGAGTTGTGAGACCGCATTCGCTTCCATAGCCCATTGGCTCATAACCAGAATGTCCGCAGACACCTGAACGATATTTGAGTCTGGATCGTCGCGAATGCTGCACGATGCCGCGTGTAACCGCGTCATTCCCTGTGCGCCCATACGCCGGATAGCAAGACTTGCGCGCTCCAACCCCTTTGCCAATTGCTCAAGCTCGCGCTTGATAGCGGACGGGCTCAACTGTTTCGGAGTACGGAAATAAAAATGAACTAAATCGCGTGCGATGCCGCACAACCGATCGACGGACGTCGGATCAATCAAATTTTGATTGTCCCGTGCTCTGAGCCGAGACCTCCATTGTACAAGGCGATTTTCTTCGGAAGGAAATACCGGTTCCAGATCTGCGTTTGCTGGATCGTCCGTCATGCGCAAGTTCCCGAGTGTTTGAAAACGTTTAAACTCGGGGGCTGATTCGCACCAGTGCGTCAGGCAATGGCGTACCGGATGGGCGTGACATTTGCAGGCGGCGTTTGGCCGCTAATGAACTGCCCCAAGCGTCGACTCCACGTTTCCAAGGCGTGCCGCTTGCGATCAATTAAGTCGGTACGAACGTAGTGACGAACCAACGTGCGCACCTCCCTATTGCCGACCTCGTGACCCAGCACGACTGCAACCAACTCGAGGGGAAAACCAAGCTCGGCAAGCCCCGTCGCTACCGTCCGGCGCAGATCGTGCGACGTAAAGTGCTCGATGGGAATTTCCTTTCGGCGCTTCACCATGAACGACGAGACGCATGTCGCCGTTAAAGTCCCGCCATGTTCGGCTGGAAACAGTGGACCTCCATTACACATCCGAAACCTTCGCTCGAGGATGTCCCTGGCGAGGCCCACGATCGGCGTAAGCCTGCGACGACCGTTTTTTGAGCGATCGGGAGGCAGCGTCCACACCCAGTTTTCCTGGTCAATTTCCGCCGCAGCAATGCCTGCCACCTCACCTATCCTGGCACCGGTTGCCAACTGGAACCGCAGCGCGTCGGCGTAGCCCTCTCCCATCTCGGAATGGCTGATCCAATCCCAGAACGTCTTGATTTCGTCGGCGGATAGAACGCGATCGCGGCGCGGGCTCGACCCGAAGGAAGCGATGCCTGCAGACGGATCATTCTCGATGAGGTCTTGGCTCAGCGCCCAGCGAAAGACCACGCGCACGACTTGCCGCTGCTGCTGGGCCTCTCGGACAGCTCCCCGATCGGCAGTCGCCTCTAGGACCGCGCGCAGATCTTTTCGTCGTATTTCATCAACGTAACGATCGTTTAGCGAAGCGAGCGTGCGCTTAAGCCTCTGCTCAAAATACACCGCCGTGCGTAGATGCCCCCGCACCTTCTTTCGAAGATAAAGCTCGACCAACTCGGCGACGGTCATTCTCTCGTCGGCTGCAGCTTTTGCTGCTTTCTCCTCGCCAAGCAGATCCTGTCCCGCCTTTGCTGCATTCGTCAGTGCAATGGCGCGCGCTCTTGCAACGTCTAGACCTACAGCAGGAAACGGCCCAAGCGACATCCTCCGATAAACGCCGGAGCGGCGGACACGATAGGCGAGATCCCATGTTTTCGCTCCACTTGGAGAAACACGGATAGCCAACGAAGGACATCGTTGATCGCAAATCCGATAGGCGATCGTATCTGGTCTGAGCGCTTCCACGCCGCGATGGGTGAGAGCGATCTTGCCACGTGTTGCGCTTGCAACCGAGTTTGAGTCTTTGATCACTACTTTTCTCCGTTCGTTGCACAGGCCTCGCAATTTTTGTTGCGGCTCGCCAAAAATGACTGCGAATGCTTGCGAACGGTTTTGAATCTAAATCGCTGACGTTAAAGGAACACTTGGCCGTCAGCGGGCGTCCGCGAACACACGCGGAAAATCTATTCATTTGGATGCAGACATGGCTGGTGCACATGCGCACGCCGCGCAATCTCATGCGCGAGCTCGGGCTCAAAGGCTTTATCGTGTTCCAGCTCCTCGTCGGTGGCAGCGCGCTCGCAGCGCTCGTGCATCCATTGTTCCTGTTGGCGTTTGTGTGGAAGGTTGCGAGCCCCGGCTTGGCCGACGGCGCGGCTAGCTTAAGCACCTGGCTGCATGGCATGACATTGCTGATCGGCTACCTCGCCTCGATCGTGCTTGCGCTCGTTGGGCTCAAGCGCCGCCGGCTGCTCGATTGCGGCTGGGCGCTCCTGCTGATGCCAATCTACTGGTTGCTGCTCTCGCTCGCGGCCTGGCGGGCGCTCGATCAGCTCTTGCGTGACCCCTACCGCTGGGAGAAGACCGAGCACGGTCTTGCGCGCAACTCGCGCCTGATGGCGGAAAGCAGCGCGCTCCCGCAAAGCATCAGAAGTATCGCCGCAGCTCGGCTGCGGAATCCTCTGGGCGGCGCTTGAGATTGAAGGGCGCGACGAACCGGCCCTCCTTGTTCATGAGATAAACCAATACGCTGTGGTCCATGGTGTAGCCGCCGCCTTCCAGCGGAACCTTCTTGGCATAGACCCGATAACTCTTCTCCACTGCCGCGACCGCGGCGGGATCGCCGGTCAATCCGCGCACCTGCGGCTCGAAGCTCGACAGGTAGTCTTTGAGCACCGCCGGCGTATCGCGCTCCGGATCGACGGTGACGAACAAAGCGCGGACGCGATCGGCGTCGGGCCCGAGCTTGCGCAGGACTTCCGACATTTCAAACAGCGCGGTCGGGCAGATCTCGGGGCAATGGGTAAAGCCGAAAAAGACGAGGAACGGCTTGCCCTTGAACTCCTGCTCGCTCACCGCGCGGCCGTCCTGATCGACCAGCTCAAACGGTCCGCCGATCGCCACCTGAGAGAGTACGCCGGTCACCGGATTGCGTCCGCCCACGATCAGCACCAGCGTGGAAGCCAGCACAAGTCCGGCGCAGAAGATTCCCAGGATCAGCAGCAGGCGGAGCGTGCGGGCATTCATGGCGTTAACCGCTTATCCGAAGCACGTGTTATCCGAAGCATGTGGCGATGCCGGCGCGGATCATCTCCAAGAACACGGCAGTGCCGTAATGCGCCCACAAGGCCAGCGTCGCCGCGACCAGCAAAACCCCCGTCGCGCCCAGCAGGAGTGGAAGCGCGCGGCGGCGCATTTCGGGTGTGGCTTGCGGCATCGTCATGGTGAGCGACCTGATGACCCTTGAGATAGTGCCGAATGCGCCGCGCGGCAACCTCTCTTACCCTCTCCCGCTTGCGGGAGAGGGTGGCGAGTGCGGAGCGTTAGCGAAGCGCGAGCCGGGAGAGGGCGCGGAGCATAAGCAACCACCCCTCACCCGGCTCGACCCTTCGGGTCTCGCCACCCTCTCCCCGTAAACGGGCTAGGGCATGCACACATCTTCAATCGGTACTGGCAAGCCCAGTTTTCAGACCTCATGCTGAGGAGCGGCCGAAGGCCGCGTCTCGAAGCATGGCGACAAGCTCCGAATGTGCGGCCATCCTTCGAGACGGGCGCCATAGCGCGTCGAAGACGCGCGTTAACGCGCTTATGGCGCCCTCATCAGGATGAGGTCGGAACAAGTTGTTTGCTCGGCATTTGGCTCCAAAAAAAGATGTGTGCATGCCCTAGCGTAAACGGGGAGAGGGAAAGAAAATCCAGATTTAGCCAATCTTGACCAGGGAGCCGCCGTCCACCGGCAGCGCCACGCCGGTGATGAAATTCGCCTCCTCGGAGGCCAAAAACAGTGCCGCATTGGCGACATCCCAGGCGGTGCCCATTTTTTTGCGCAACGGCACCTTGGCGTCGCGCATGGCGGCCACTTCCGCGCGCGGCTTGCCGGCCACCCGCGCGCGCGGCTCTAACGCCATGGGCGTGTCCATCAGCCCGGGCAGGATCACGTTGGCGCGGATGCCATACTCGGCGTTCTGGATGGCGATCTGCTGGGTGAAGGCGATCATCGCTGCCTTGGTGGCCTTGTAGGTGACGTAAGGATATTGCTCCCAGGCGGCGAGCGAGGAGATCATGATGATCGCGCCCGCGCGCTGCGCGCGCATGATGGGCAGCACGTGTTTGACCGCCATCACCGCGCCGCGCAGGTTGACCGTGCAGATGCGGTCGAACGCCTCTTCGGTGATCTCGGTCGGCGGCGCATCGCCGCCGGCAATGCTCATGCCCACGTTGTAATGCAAGATATCGATGCGGCCCCAGCGGCGCTGCGCTTCCGCCATGGTAGCGGCGAGCGTCCGCTCTTTGGTCACGTCGGCCTCGAAGGCGACGCAATCGCCGCCCTCCTTGCCCACCATGGCGGCGGTCAATTCGGCGGACGCGAGTCGATTGTCCACCGCGAGCACCTTCGCGCCCTCTTGCGCGAAACGCAGACAGGTGGCGCGGCCATTGCCCAAACCCTCGCCGGGACTTTGCCCGGCGCCGATCACAATGGCGATTTTGTTAAGGAGGCGCATTTAGGACCTCGGTTTGCAATTCATATTAGTGGGCTTCGGCCTCGGCGTCGTCGTCTGATTCCGCGGACTGCGTCCGGTCGTGCTGCGCGAGCCAGACGGGGAGCGCGGACGGCGCTTGGTTGGCGGCCAGCATCTGACGCAGCGTAACCCGGATGCCGGCGCGCGCAAAACGATCGTTGGATATGCGCAGCTGCGCCGGATCGCCGCCCTGCCCAACGGCCGCCATGACACGCTGTTTGAGCGCCACTGCGCTCGAGTCCCCGAAGCGGCGCAAAATCTCCTGAAAGTGTTCGTGGCGCAACGCATCGAAAGCCTTTGCGCGTCCAAGCGCATCCTTGACCGGGTGCGCCGGATAAAGATGCACGCAGGGCACATGGCCATCGGGGACTGGCTCGGTCGCGGCGTGTGTGCGTTTGTGCAACAGCAGCTTTGGCAGCACATGCGTATGCGGGCCTTGCGGACTTGAACCCTCGGGTGGTGGGATCGGCGCAAACACCTCGATCCGCCCGAGCTGGCTGCAAAACACCCGGTGCGGGTTGGCGGCCAGGATCACGCTCATGGCGGGGTTGCCAGGTTCGAACAGCGAACGGCCGGCGAGAGCGCGCAGGTCGGCGGCGGCGCGCGGATCGGCCACGCGGATGCAGGCGTCCAGCTGCAAGGCATCGAGGCCGAGATCGAACAGGACCGCATCGCGGTCCGATTCGCGCAGCGCCTCGTTATCGCGACCGAGTTCGGTGAGCGCCCGCCGCCGGCTCATGCCGCATTGGCCTTTGGGCAGGCAGAGCGCGACGCGATGGCTCCAGCTCTTGCGGGTGGCGCTTTCGGAAGCAAACAGCCGCAGGCCGGCGCGAGGCGTAAGCCGGATGGCGCCGCGCGCGGTCACCACCGACAGGGAGCCCGTGTCCAGCGCTACGGCGGCCGGTTCGTCCGCGGCGCGGGTGAACTCGGCGAGCGCGCCAAAGGTGCCGAGGCTCCAATGCGTCTCGCAGTCGGCTAGCTGATCGGCGAGAAACAAAGAATTACTGGCCATAGCGTTCACACCGCCCGTGTGTGCTGAAAACTTGATTCTGCAATAATGGCCAGAAAGATATAGAGCGGTTCAATCATAGTGCGCCGACGTTAGGCGATTCCGCGAGCCGATCAATAGAGATGACGTTTTCGGTACACCCAAGTCCAATCCAACCGCAGAACATATTCTCGTTGACGTCGTTGAGGCCCTTGCATTCTTTTAGAGCTTTGTCGCGCCGATTGGAATCTTTGCGACACCGGTACGGCACCGAAATCATTCTCTGCATCCGATTATTGTCCGTGCCCATCGCCCCGTGGAGTTTTGCAAAACAATCAGCCATTGAGCGGACTCTCGTTACCGCCGATTGCGGGTCTGTTCAGTGCCATCAACCCGATCGGAGGGAAATTTATACGCCCTCCATAACTGGCAATATGAGTTGGGACGGATGCTCGTTCGAATGATAAATCGTATCCGTACCTATCTTGCTTGGGATGTAATAGTGCGTCCACAGCATGTCGGTGACAGCCGAATCGCCATTGACGACCTCGAGCCGAATGCGATTACCCTTCCTAAATCGGTGCGCCATCGGCTCGATGCTGATATCAAAACGGTAGATTTTGCCCGGCTCAATCGGCGCGGGATTGGTGTGGCTGTGATAGGGTTCCATCTCGGTGCTTTTATCCGGATCGAGCGCGCGATGCGAAGCTCGCAGCCAGCCCTTTGTGATCCAGTAGTATGCCGGATTTAAATCTTTGGCGCGGTCTTCCCCTGATTGCGGCATTTGCTCGGAGAGCTTGACAAAGAAATCCATGTCATTGCACGTCGACGAAGCATAGATCGTAAGCTTGATCGGCCCTGCAATCTCAAGCTCCCGTTCGAGCGGCGCCGTCGTGAATGTGAGCACGCGGCGCGCTGGATCCGGTTGGCTGTTTGGCCCAAAACCCACCACGCCCATCATCCAACCCGGATTCGGATAGCTGTAGGAAACCTTTGTCTCGTCCGACGGCCCCTCGCGACTGAGGCTTCCGTCGTTGAGCGATGTCACGCTGCCGGACTTTTGTCCGCTGAGGAACCAAGCAGTGTTGCGAATGCCGGGCGGCGGCCAGGCTTCTGCCGTGCGAACCGCGTCTGCGCCACGCACGAAATATTCAACGGCTGGCCGGGACGGGTAGTCGGTTTGCTTGCCTTTCAAATAATAATCATAGAACGGCAGAAGCGTCTGCTTGTGCATCTCGGCACTTGCAAACTCTCGATTGGCGACGAAAGCGTTGATGGGTCCGATCATCTTGAGCTTTTTCGGCCCCTTGGCGCGCCGGAACCCATCGATGTTGCCGCGCGTATGCAGATCGACCTTGCCCCACACGCCAACCGAATAGAGCGGCACCTCTATTTCATGCAGGCGTTCGGCGGCACAGCGCTCGCGCCAAAAGTCGTCATAAGTCGGATGCCGCTGGAGCAGCAGATTGAGATCGCAGATTTGTTCGCGCGGATGCTGCCCGTTGGCCGGGTGTTGGTTGATAATGCGATTCTGGTTCCACCAATAACTGCCAAAGAAGTCGCCGAGGATTCCGCCCTGATAAACCGAAGCACGGTAGGGATCGTTGAGGCCGTCAAATGCCGCGATGCATGCCAGCGACGGCGGCTTCTGTATCGCCATCCACCATTGCAACATGCAGAAATACGATTGACCGATGCCGCCGACCTTGCCGTTCGACCAGGGCTGGTGGCCGAGCCATTCGATGACGTCGTAAAGATCTTTCTGCTCATTGCGATCGAGCAGGCGAAATTCGCCGCCGGACTTTCCGCAGCCGCGCACGTCCATGTTGGCATAGACGTAGCCCTCCTTGAGGTAAAAATCGATCGGCCCGGTCTCGCGCCAGAGAAATTGCGGACTGGCAGGCAGCGTGTTGTTATCGAACCGATAGGGCGAGGCGCCAAGCAGGACTGGGAATGGCCCCTGACCTTCGGGCATGTATAAAGCGACAGCGATCTCTACGCCGTCATGGACGCGGATTTTGACTTCCCGCGGTCCCGGATGCGGCGATCGGTCGTTGGCCATCGGATTTCCCTTTGTTCTTTTATCATGTGTGCTTGAAAATAACCGCGCGTCCCAGAATGTGGCGCGCGACAGAAATTAATCTTGCCCACGACGCGATCTCGCTGCAATGGCTAAAATTCTATGGCTAGAATTGCCGCTAAGCCGCTCTGCTGAATAACGGCGCATATCCGCTCTTGCCGGATTTTGCGTTGTCCCACCGGATCGGAAAGACATCAGTACGTCCTCGAAACTTCTCACGAAACAACGAAATTTTCTGATCAGTTTCTGAATGTCGATCAACAACATGTCCGACCCGCTCCAAAGAGATGGTATTCGGAAATAGCATCGCTGGCATCTGCATCTGTTCCAGCATTGCGATCTCAGCAGCGATCGCCGTGCGTTCGTCACCCAGCGCTGCGATTCGTGCCTTCAGTTCGGCAAGTCTCGCTTTGCGTTGTGTCATCGTCTTATTCCGCCAATTGCGGGCTCGACATCAATTTAACGAGGCTCAGCTTGGCCTTTTGACACGATAGTAGTCCGCATTCAAATATATCCCACGCATCGAGAGTGGCTCTGCTCAGCCATGACCCGCAGTCGGCTTATCCGCCATCGTCGAGTTTCCGGATGCTAAAATGTTCAATTCCACAAGCACGATAGAGGGGCAGCAGCAAGCTTGGAGCCGAATGGCACGACGGTATCGCCGTCGTAGAGCACGACGCCATAGGCGAATTTCGAGCCACAAGCGTCGGCTAGTTTCTTGATTCCGGAAAAGTCAGATGCCGTTACCGTCGCACTTGCCTTGATTTCGATTCCTGCCACTATTCCATCATCGCGTTCCAACACGAAATCAACCTCGTTTTTTTCCTGGTCGCGGAAATGATAGACGGCAAGCTGGGAATCGGACCATGTCATGAGCTTCATGATTTCAGCGAACACGAAGGTCTCCAAAAGCGCGCCAAAAGCGACTCGGTTATGCGTTAGCCAATCGGTGGTCAGGCCGCGGCTCGTCGCGAGCAAGCCAGAATCAAGAAAATACAGCTTCGGTGTCTTTACGATGCGCTTAATGGCGTTCGTGTGCCAGGGCGCCAGTGACGCTACCAGGAATATCTGTTCCAGAAGGCCGATATAGCGTTGGGCCGTCTTGTAATTGACTCCTATGCCCTTGCCGAGCTCCGAATAGTTCACCAACTGGCCTGCATGCTCGGCGATGAGCCGCACGAATTTCGGCAATTCGGTAAACTTCTCAACATCCGCGATATCGCGAAGATCGCGGGTCAATACCGAGGTGAGATAAGAGCGTCCCCAATCCTGCCGTCGGCGGCCGCCCGCGCGTGTCATCGCTTCGGGAAATCCGCCGATGAGGGTTAGTTCAACAAGCGGTTTGCCAATGATGACGTTCTTAGGCTTCGGCAGATGTCTTGCAAAGACGGCGTCGAGGAACGTTGGGCGGCGACCGAGCACCTCAGAGCGCGACAGGGGCAGCAACTTGATCGTTTCCATGCGGCCTGCGAGGCTGTCCGCAACGCGCGGCAAGGTCATAACGTTCGCGGACCCTGCCAGCAGGAATCGGCCGGGGCGGTAATCGTCGTCGACCGCTTTCTTGATGGCCAGCATGAGCTCCGGGACACGTTGGACCTCATCGATGATTGCAATATCTAGACCGCGCACGAACGCGATCGGATCGGTTCAGGCTGCTTCGAGGATCGTCTGATCGTCAAGCGTCAGGTACACGCGACCGCCATCGCTCATCGACCGGGCGAGTGTCGTCTTACCCGCTCGGCGAGGCCCGGCGAGGAGAACGACCGGCGTATCGCTGAGAGCTTCGACAAGGCGCCCGCGAATGAAGCGTTCGTACAAGCGAGCCCCGCCAATTGCCATCCGGCAATTAAGAATACGATACCCGGTGATTAGGAATCAACAGTCCGGCAAATAGGAGTAATACCAACCTTCGTTGACGTTGACTCATCTGCGTTAGTAGCGGGCCTGGGAGGGCAATTCATATCTCTTTGAGCTAAATGATATTTTTATGATGGAGGCGAGAGCCACGCGCGAGCATGATGAGTCAGTCTTTGTGAAATCTGGTATAATATTATCGCGATAATAATCCTGTCGCGCCCGGTCGGACGACGCGCTTCGTTAGCCTGAGTATCGGTCATGGCACAATTTGGCACGCAAATCGTGTTCACTGGGAGCGGAAATATCTACGCAATCAATGAATCGACTGCGCGAAACGGAAAACACGACTCGAAAAAAGATTGTAGTTTTAGAAACTTAGCATTCAAAATCACAAATGTTTTGAATGAGTTGGAGCGGGCGAAGGGAATCGAACCCTCGTATGCAGCTTGGGAAGCTGCCGTTCTACCATTGAACTACGCCCGCTATTGCCGATATCTATTGCGTATTTTTAAAATCGATGGATCGCTAGTCTCTTTTTAGTCTCTCTTTTTAGCTCGATGCGACGGCGGTTCACAAGTCTGTGATCGCTGTCTGAGGAAACCTTCAACGTCGGAGAGCCATCGCGCCCGTGCCGCAATAGGGGATGGTATACTTCAACTGTCCCGATAAGAGCCCTTCTTGGGACAGTTATGAAATTGCGGTCTCTAATTTCCAAGCGCAAAAGTACCAAATGTCGAGCATCACCAACCACTGATAATGGGACAGTTCCGCCGACGAGGGTGGAAAATGCGAAACCCAGGCCACGCGAATACCTGACGGTCAAAGAAGTGGGGAAGCTCGTGAATGGCGCGCGAGAACATCGCCGCTATGGTCATCGCAACGCAACGATGATCCTTATCAGTTTTCGGCACGGGCTCCGGGTGTCCGAGTTGTGTGCGCTTCGCTGGGATCAAATTGACTTCGAGCGCGGCGTGCTTCACGTGCGACGTGTGAAGAATGGAACTCCGAGTGTGCATCCGATGGGAGGTACTGAAATTCGCTCGCTGCGTAAGCTGCTGCGCGAGGAGCCGCAGTCCCGCTACGTGTTCAACACCGAGCGCAACGCGCCGATGACTACCGCCGGCTTTCGCAAGATGATCGCGTGGACAGGGGAGGAAACAGAGTTTCCGTTTCCGGTGCATCCACATATGCTACGGCACGCATATGGATACAAGCTTGCAAATGACGGCCAGGATACTCGCGCACTGCAACATTACCTTGGGCATAAGAATATCCAGCACACCGTACGCTACACAGAGTTGTCGCCGGAGCAATTCAAATCGTTCTGGGAAGATTAGAGAGCGCCTCTATCCCCATCCGCTTCATGAGCGTGGCGACATGCCGGCGGTCGCTTCTGCTTCCCTCGACAGCCAGCAGGTCGCGCAACATCCGACTCCCGGCGAAGGGAAACTCCAGATGTAGCTCGTCGAAGGCTGCCGTGCTGCAAAGGGTTGCCGCCTTCGAGGAGTTCACTTTAGGTAACGACCCGCACGGCGAGCACGACTTCGGCAGTTTTGAACTGCTGGGGCGAAAGTTCTTTTGGAAAATCGGTTGCTATGATCGTGAGCTAAAGTACGGATCGGACGATCCGTCTGATCCAGAGAAAACAATCTGGGTTTTCACGGTCATGCTTTCGGATGAATACTGAGCCCCCACCGGGGGCTCTTTATTCACGGAATTGCGCACAGTGATCCGGTCCTGTTCCCAGTACGGCCCAGGGATAAAAAGGTCGCTCTGAGACCGTTTCGAAAGGGTTAAGTGGCTGAAGTCGACGCAATTCCAGAAGGTTGCTGACACGACTCCCCGGGGTTGCCAGGTCGACCCCAAACAACTGAAAGCAGCATATTCGCAAGACTAAGCGATTTGATCGTGGTAATTGGAGGGGACTGCAAATCCACTTCGAATCTGATATCGGTCGGCAACGTAGCGCAGTCTGGGCTTGTCCGATCACGTGTGATTGGCTCAAAGTATTGTTCGGGCCGCAGGCAACAGACTTGATGTTTCCCACGGTCGCATTTTTGTCGAACATTGGCTTCCGAATGCCGCAGTTACGACGCCCGCAATGGCAGCCGCACGGTCAACGGACCGGATGTGAAAATATATTTCGAATATTTCCCCAGATGTTCAAGTTATTTCAGAGGACGGAATGACAACCCACGCCATCAATCTCAAAGGGCTGGTGTTTCTTGTGGCCGATCCAAATCCTTATTTCTCCCGGATTGTCGTTGGCCTTCTCCGCAGCTTCGGCGCCACCCACGTGACCGAAGTCCGCAACTCTTTTGATGCCATCCAGATTCTCAATTCGCAAAAAATGGATATAGTGCTGTGCGACGACATGCTGCCTCCGCACGGAGGTCTGCAGGTCACGCACGCAATCCGGCGTAAGGCGGACAACGAGAACCGCACTGTTCCGATCCTGATCATGGCAGGAGACCTGCGCGAATCGTTGATCAAGGTCGCACGTGATGCGGGAGCCAACTTGGTGATTGCGAAGCCATTATCACCCGCAACCCTCTATGATCGCTTGACCTGGATCGCAATTAATCCGCGTCAGTTTGTCGACACCGCGACTTATTACGGTCCTGACCGCCGGTTTAAGTTTGAACGTTATCCAGGCGGTGTCGGCCGTCGCAAGGGAGATCAGGTTCAGGTCGCCGAAGAAAGCGGCCCTGCCCTTGGGCAGGATGATATCAACAATCTCTTCAAGTCAGCGCGCATGGGACAAGATTGATCTCCGGCAAGCGCGTTGCGGACCCCACATTTTCTTTGTGGACATTTATTTTTGAAAAATGCAACTTTGCGCATGCGGCGCATCGCACAAACAGACCCTAATAGCTGCGAACCGCACAGTGGGTCGACAGGGGGACGATTCACAATGACGTCTGCCGCCAAAATATTAATCTCGACTTCGCTCGTTTCTTGCCTCGTCTCTTCTCTCGCCTTGAATTTCGCCGCGCCTGTCCATGCCGCCGACCCTCCGCGCAAAATGCCAGCGAAGGCGCCCGCGGCCGTTGACCGCTGCGCCAAGGTCAAGCCGCTGTCCGGAACGCCGGAGGTTCCCGGCGGCGACATTTTCGGCTACACCAGCCCGACCGACATTGGCGATCCGTGCTCGTGGTCGTTCGCCTCGGAACACAGCGCGCGTGCGGGCAAGCGCGACGGCAGCTATTTCGCGCTCACCAGCAAGACGCAAGTGAGCTACACCTACTCGGATCGCCTTGCCTTTGCGATCTCGCCGTTCACGACCGCTACGCGCTGGTCGAACGTCACCGCCGCGCAGGATGCGCTGGCCGGCGAGGGCGACGGCGTCATCGCCAGCGGTTACAATAAATTCGCTTTCGACGGGCTCTCTGGCGAAGTCGCGTGGCGTCTGCTCGCCCGCTCGCGCGGCCAGCCGTTCGCGCTCACCATATCGGCGGAACCGCGCTGGTCGCGCGTCGACGGCCTGACCGGCTGGCGCGCCGAGGGCTACGGCACGGAGTTCAAACTGTTCATGGATGTCGCTCTCACCGAACGCCTGTTCGCGGCGATGAATTTCAATTACGCGCTCGGCAAGCAGAAATTCGACATCCCCAACGCGCTCTGGGCGAATTCCTCGTCGACCAATGTTTCAGCCGCCCTGACGGCGCAGATCCATGCCGCCGAAAAGAAATTCGTCGAAGGTGTTTTCCTCGGCGCCGAAGGCCGTTTGCTCTCCTCGTACAGCGGCCTTGGCCTCAACCAGAATGTCGGCAATGCCTTTTTTCTTGGGCCCACGTTTGCGCTCGCCTTCGAGGGCGGGCGCATGCTCAATCTCGTCTGGACGCCGCAGCTCACCGGCCGCGCTCGGCCTGCCAGCGCGCCGGGCGCGCTCGATCTCGACAACTACGAGCGGCACGAATTCCGCGTGAAGTTCTCAACGCCGCTCGGGCAGTGACGCGGCAGGTGGTGTAGGCCCTCGTGTCCCGGGCGCAGCGCAGCGCGAAACGTAGTGCAGCGGTGCGCTGCAGACCCGGGATCGTTGCAAACTCCGAGCTTGGAACGGTCCCGGATCAGCGGTGCACCGTTTCGCGCCATAAGCGCGTTTACGCGCGTCTTCGACGCGCTATGGCGCTCACGCTGCACCGCATCCGGGACACGTGATTCAAGCCTGAACGACCTCGCGAGACGATCTCCGCCTGCGCCCTTCGCGCCGATCATTGATCTCACACTGGCGAACGCGCAATTTTAAGTTGTATAATAATAATATACAACATTTATTATAGAGATTTTGTTTCCATAAGATGGCGAATCAGCTTACTGACCGACTGTCAACGCTTCGTAGCCTGCTCATTTCGTATGCATTCCATGCACATTTAATGCTGGCAGCGTGCCTATTGCATATGCAAATGGGTAGGTAGATTGATGCGCGTCAGCGTCCTTTCGGAGAAAATAGTTCTGCCCAGATGACGCTGACAAGAACAAAACCGGCGAGCGGCAGCGCGCCAAATCTAATTAGCCGAACTCGGGCCTCCGAATCCATTAGTGTTCCTATTAACGGCACGGAAGCCGCGGGCGACTTTTTTGCGCGCTGGAGCGCCATGTGCAATGGCATCCGGGAGCCAGGTCAGGCCCGCCAAATTTCCGGCGAACCGCGGCTCAAATTTTTTGAACGCGCGATCGATGCCCGGCGCGTCATCTTTCCCAGCGGCGAGCGTATCGCGGGCATTCCCGTCATCCGCAGCGGCTGGGCCGCGATGGTGTTGACCTTGCCGAACAACCGGCGGCAGATCGTCGCTCTGCTGCTGCCGGGCGATCTTGTCTCCGGCGGCTTGGTTTTCGAGGACAAGCTGGAAGTTTCGGTCGAAGCCATCACCAATGTGACTTACCGCAGCTTTGACCGCGCCGAAATTCGCACCGCACTTTTCAGCAACTCGTACCTGCTTGAATCGATTCTGAAGATTTGGAGCGAGCAGAATTTGCGAGTCGTCCAACTGGCTGCCAGTCTCGGCCAATGCACCGCCGAGGAGCGCGTGGCGGGACTGCTGATGAAATTGCTGAAGCGGCTAACGGCACTTGGCATGGTGACGGATCACGCCTTTCATTTTCCGCTTCGGCAATCGCATATCGCTGAAATCACCGGACTTACGCCCGTCCATGTCGGCCGCGTTATCAATATGCTGCGGCGGGAAGGCCTGATCGAGCTCAGCAATCGCACGCTCACGGTGCGAGATCCTGTGGCGCTCGCGCGCAGCAGCGTGCGTAGTAGACTTCATACATGAAAAGAAAAAGTAGACCACGGACACGGTCTTTGGGCATGCGTGACCTATCGGGCTGAGCTACCGATGGAATGGTGCGTGCGCATTAGTCTCATTTTAGTCTCTCAAATCACGCGCGTAGTGCCGCGCTTCAATGAGAAACCATGTGAGTCAAATGCGCTGAAAAAGCAACGTGCACATAGGTTTCGGTTCGCTATACGAAGCTATGTGCAAAATAAAAAATGATCAATAAAACGATTGGGAAGCTGCCGTTCTACCATTGAACAACGCCCGCGCGCGGCGAAGGATAGCGAAGCGACTCTAGAAGCGGCAAGGGCGTCGCTGTCCTCATCCTGAGGAGGCGGCCATAACAGGCGTAGCCTGCGAATACTTGGCTACGATGCCGCCGTCTCGAAGGATGAGGACGGATGCAAAAAATAACACCTCATCCTTCCCGCCTCCGCTCGCTGCGCGAGCTACGGCGGATTTGAGTCCGCCGAAGCGCGTGAGTGCGAAGGCGGACGAGACGCGCCTTTCATGCGCGCCTCAGGATGAGGTGATTTCACCCCCGAAAATGCTTCGACAGTTTGAGCCCCTGGCCCTGATAATTCGAAGTCTTGCCCTCGCCGTAGAGCATATCCGGCGGCTCAGCGAGCGGCTCATAGTCGAGCCGCCCCACCGCCTGGCCGTGTTCGAGTACGAACGGCACTTCGTGGCTGCGCACTTCCAGCACCGCGCGTGCGCCGGGCCGCCCGTCCGCGGTCATGCCAAAGCCGGGATCGAAGAAGCCGGCATAGTGCACGCGGAATTCGCCCATCATGGGGTCGATCGGCACCATTTCGGCGGCGAGGTCGGACGGAATGCTCACGCGCTCGCGCGAGGCAAGAATATAGAATTGATGCGGATCGAGAATGAGCTTGCGGTCGGCGCGCACGTGCATCGGCTCCCAGAAATCGCGCGCATCGTAGCGCCCGATTTCGTCGACATCGATCACGCCGGAATAGCGCTGCGCGCGATAGCCGATCAGGCCGCTCTCCAGCTCGCCGCCGAGATCGACGCTCAGGATCAATCCATTGCGCAAATTAATATCGCCCTCGACCAGCGGCTGCTCGGCATGGCGCTTTTGCAGATCGCGGTCGCTTAAGGAGAATTTACTGTTCTCGCTCTGCGCGGGATGCCGGCGGCGGAACCGCATCTGGTTCAGCCGCGAGCCCTTGCGCACGCGGATGGAAAAGCTGCACGGCGAAATCTCGGCATAGATTTTCCCTTCGTATTTGCCGTGCACGCTGTCGAACACATCGGCATGGTCGGCGATCAGGCGGGTGAAAATATCGAGCCGCCCGGTCGAGCTTTTCGGATTGGCCAGGCCCGAGATGCTCTCCGGCAGATTGAGATGCTCCAGCAGCTCCACCACATAGACGCAGCCTTTTTCCAGCACGGCGCCGTGCTCGATGTTGATCTCGTCGTACTTGAGCGCGTCGAGCTGTTGCTCGACCGTCTTGCCGCGGCCGGGCAGAAAACTCGCGCGCACGCGATAGGCCCGCGCGCCCAGGCGCAGATCGAGGCTCGCCGGCTGGATCTGCGATTCCTCGATGTCGGGCGCGGCTTGCACCAGCTTGCGATGCGCGATCAGCGCCTTGATGCGCTGGCACGGCAGCAGCCCGGATTTGCTTCCCAGATCGGCAAGCGGGCCGGTCGCTTCAAGAAAGGCCCCGGTATGGATGGGGGGTTTAAGCGTCCTTAGCGGCATGCGCGTACTCATGATGCTGCTCGGGTTGCGATGCGGGTGCCGGCGGTGCCGGCGGTGCCGCGCGGCACCGGCCTGGCCCGACATTATCGCCCGATCATGCGATTGACGCCATCGCAGTTCCAGCTTAAGAATCCAATTATCCCGTGGTCATTTGAGCCGGCCGGCTTGCAGCCACGTAAAACAAATTGCTAAAAGGCCGGGGACACGTGGACCCCGGCATTGGGATTTTCCCCTGGCCGGGCTTTTTGTTGGCCAAAGGAGGCCGTCATGTCCGCGTCCGCGACCCACAAATACCGCCGCGAAACCCGCCTGGTGCAATCCGGCATCCTGCGCTCGCCATTCGGCGAGACCTCGGAGGCATTGTTCCTCACGCAAGGCTACGTCTACGAAAATTCCGCCCAGGCCGAGGCGCGCTTCAAGGGCGAAGACCCCGGCTACCAATATTCGCGCTTCGCCAATCCGACCGTGAGCATGTTCGAGCAGCGCATGGCCGCGTTCGAGGGCGCGCAAGCCGCGCGCGCGCTTGCCACCGGCATGGCGGCGGTCACCGTTTCGCTCCTCGGCCAGCTCAAGGCCGGCGACCATGTGGTGGCATCGAAAGCGATGTTCGGCTCCTGCCGCTACGTGGTCGAGGAATTTCTGCCGCGCTACGGCATCCCCTCGACACTGGTCAACGGCTGCGACCTTGACGAATGGAAAAACGCGGTGCGGCCGAACACCAAGACGTTCTTTCTGGAGTCGCCGACCAATCCGTCGCTCGAAGTCATCGACATCGCGGCGGTAGCCAAGATCGCCCATGCCGCTGGCGCAACGCTGGTGGTCGACAACGTGTTCTCGACGCCGTTGTGGCAGAGCCCGCTCGAACTCGGCGCCGACTGCGTGGTCTATTCCGCCACCAAGCACATCGACGGCCAGGGCCGTTGCCTCGGCGGTGTCGTGCTCGGCTCCGAGAAGTTCATCACGGACAATATCCACACCCTGATCCGGCAGACCGGCCCGTCGATGTCGCCGTTCAACGCCTGGGTGCTGCTGAAAGGTCTGGAGACCTTGGCGGTGCGCGTGCGCCGGCAGACCGATACGGCCGCCAGTGTCGCGGTCGCGCTCGCCGAGCATCCGAAGATTTCGCGCCTGATCTACCCCGGCCGCCCCGACCACCCGCAAGCGGAAATCGTGGCCAAGCAGATGCGCGGCGGCTCGACGCTGGTCGCGTTCGAGGTCAAGGGCGGCAAGCGCGGGGCGTTCCGATTCCAGGACGCGCTCAAGCTGGTACGCATCTCCAACAACCTCGGCGACGCCAAGAGCCTGATTACGCATCCGGCCACAACGACACACCAGCGCCTCAACGCAGCGCAACGCGCCGAGATCGGTGTCACCGACGGACTGGTACGGCTTTCCGCCGGCTTAGAGCACCCCGACGATGTGGTCGAGGACGTGATGACGGCGCTCAAAGCGGTGTGAGGATAATTAGTTTCGCGATGGTGTGGTCTTCGCGGTCTGGGCCGGGCGGGTAGCGGCCTCAGCGATCGCACCCGCGAGCAGCTTGGCGATGCAGGCGTAGCTCCAGTCGTTCATGTGGAGCTCGTCGGGCGACAGAAATTCGCCAAACGGCATGCCTTGGTCCACGCGCCAGTGCCGCATCACGGCAAACCGATCGAACAAGTTGACGTTGCCATTGTTCGCGGCCGCGACGATGACCTGGTTCATGTGATCGATTTCAGCCTTGGCAATCACCCGGGGGGCATATTGCGGATTGATCAAGATCACGTCGGTCTTTATTGCTTTAAGTCTGGTCACGGCTTGGTTGATCAACGCGGCGGCTTCGGTGAGGGTGCGATCGCGCAGCAATGAATTGGTACCGAGCTGCCAGAGCACGAGATCGGGCTTGTCCGCGGACACGCTCTCCTCGAACCGCGCGAGGAGATCGCGCACTTCCGTGCCGTTGACGCCATGATTGATCATTGTGAACGTGCGCGCGGGAAACCGCGCCTTGAGTTCCACCGCAAGACGGCTCGGATAGGATGCGGCCGGCGAACTCGCGCCCGCCCCGGCGGTCGAGGATGAGCCGATGGCAACGATGGTGAGCGGTCTGCCGGAGGCGAGTTGACGCGCGGTGCGGCTAAGCGGCCGGACGAAACGCATGAGGTCGGCGGGCGCGCTGCAGGCGGCCGAACGCGCGGAACCCTGTGCGTGCGCCGGGACCGATGCCGCTGTTGCCGCGATCGCGGCCAGAGTCAATGCCGTGAATAAACGAAAATCCGCCCGCTGCACCCTCATTGCGGTTTTTTACTTTCTATCGCACCGAGATGTCCGGCATCGATGATAAGGGACGCCAGCGCGCGGCCGATGCAATCGTGCAGCCGCTTGGCGATGGCGGTGTCCTTGGTGGCGGCGTAGAGATCGATCGCGCCCGAGTCGTTCCAATTGCGCATGATGGCAAGCCGGTCGAACAACGGCACCTGACGTTCGCGGGCCACCCAGCGCATATTTTCGGCATACGCCTCTATTGCCAGCATCAATTCCAGCCGCGGGCTATACTGCATGTTCACGAGGATAATATCCACCCCCCGGGACTGCAATTTCTCGACGCCTTCGGTGATACTGGTCAGGAATTCCTTGGGATTGACGCCCTGGTTCGCGTCGAATGTGCCGGTTTGCCATATGACCAATATCGGTTTTTCATCGAGCAGCATCTTGTCGATGGTCTTACCCATCTTCTCGGCGGATTGCCGCGGCTTGGCATGAGAGACAACTTCAACCTTTAAGTTTGGCACCATCCGCTTGAGCGATTCCTCAAGCCGCGCCGGGTAAGCATCGCGCCCGCCATCCGGGCCCGGAAGCGTAGACGATGTCGTGCCCAATACGACGATCTTGAGGGTGCGCCGCTGATTTGCCGCCGCGATGACGCGCTCCAGAAGACTATCGCCAAACAGCAAATGGCCCGGAACCGGGCAGGCATTGATCGCACTCGCGCGCGCCCCGCAGAGGCTTGCCAGAATCAGAAGAAAGGCTGCAATCGCTGTTCTCATGCTCCCCCTCCCGCAAGGGCCGCCTCCGGCGGGCGCTTGGGCGGACCGGCTCCGCGTTCCATGGATTTGTACCACGAAATCATGGCGGCGGTCGCGATCATCACAAGCACCCCGACGACGCTGACCAAAATCTGCATGGCCACGCCACGATAGAATTCAACCATGACGAAGTGCGCTGCAAAGGCAAGAAAGACGCCGAGACAGAAGATTTCGAGCGAATGCTGGCCGCACAATATCGCCGGGCGCAGGAATTTCGATTTAAGCCCCGACCAATCCTGAGGTACGAACCGCACAATCACGGCAGCCAGCGCCAGAAAATGCGCGAAGCGCAGCACGTCAAGGTTGATCTTGTCGATCGGATACATCCACTCACTGAGCCAGCGGGGGATTAAATACGCAAAGCGGGGGGCGTGCCAAGTCAGCGTGACTGCGAACGCAAACACGAGATAGGAAATCGCAACCGCGGTGATTGCCGGCGAGCGCAGTACGCGCGACAGGCGGTCGGCTCCGCCCAGCGCGCACCAGGCGCCGAACACGAACAGCAACTGCCAGGCAAATGGATTGAACCACCATTCGCCGGTTGGATAGGCTGGAAGGTTCCAGCCAAATTGCCAGTTGCCCGCATAGATCAAGACCGAGAGCCCGAGCGCGGCCGTTGCGCTGCGCTGCAGCAGCCACAGAATAGGCGGGAACAACAGCAGCAGCACGATGTAGAGCGGCAGCACGTCCATATTGGCTGGCTTGAATTTGAGCAGCAGCGCCTGGATGATGGTCACGTCCGGGTGGTTAAGGAAATCGAGCGCGTTCATTTCCTCGGCATAGACCGGGTTGACGAAGCTTTGCTGCACATAGGCGATCTCGGCAATGTAGATGGTGAACAGAAAGATGTGCGCCACATAGATTTGCCACGTGCGCCGCAGGATGCGCGCGCTTGCGACCAGCGGGCCGCGCTCAAGCATGGCTTTGCCGTAGACGAAGGCCGCGGTGTAACCGGAAATGAATATAAAAATCTCGGTGGCGTCGCTAAATCCGTAATTGCGGATGGTAATCCAGTTCACAATATTCGATGGGATATGATCGACAAAGATCAGCCAGAGCGCGATGCCGCGGAACAGATCGAGCCGCAGATCGCGCGCTTTGGGAATCGTGGGAGCCATTACCGGGGATCGTTTGCGCTCTGCCCTCTTACCGGAGAACTGATCGCCCTTGGGCACACCTTCGGGGTCGGGCTCGGAAACAAAAACCCGCGCTACTTCCTGCGTCTTGCTGGAAGAACCAGCGTCTTGGCGTGCCTGGACGTGCTTTTCGCTCATTGTGCCGGCCCCATGACACAGGGTATGGAGACACAGGTAATTGATCGGGCCGGCCACCGCTTCGGCTGGCAGAGGTTAGCATGTACCACACCGTCACACGCAACATCGAGGTTACCGTTACGCCTCGTTTTCTTGCCGAGCGCTCCTCGCCGGACAACGGCTATTTTTTCTGGGCCTACACGATCGCGATTATTAATCGCGGAACGCACACGGTACAGCTCAAGACCCGGCACTGGAAGATCACCGACGCTCACGGCCGCCTGCAGGAAGTACGCGGCGCCGGCGTCGTCGGCGAGGAGCCCGTGCTCAAGCCCGGCGAAACCTTCGAATACACCAGCGGCGTGCCGCTGCCGACGCCGTCGGGTTTCATGCTCGGGACCTACGGCATGGTGACGTCGGATGGCGAAAACTTCGACATCGAGATTCCGGCATTCTCGCTCGATTCGGCACATGCCAAGCACACCATCAATTGATATCGGTCTCAACGTTTCACCGTCTGTGTCTGCGGCAAACAGCCGCGCAAGCGGTTAAGTGCATGGCGCGGCAAGATCGCCAGCACGGCGCCGGCCGCGGCGAATTCCTGCAGCGCGAGGATTCTTTCTTCGGGCATCGATACGCAGCCGCCGGTGCCACGGGTCGGGGCGCGCCAGACGTGAATGAAAATGCACGAGCCAGCCTTCGCCGCCGCATCGGTCGGGTAATCGACAAGCAGCCCGCGCCGGTACATGGGCAGGGCCTTGCTCATGTTCTCGGCATGCACATCGGGGCCGACCAAGGCGCGCGACGTGATGGTGTTATAGGCCGGCGACGATAAATCGTCGACACAGATGGTGTCGTCGGTGACTTGCAGATGGCCAGGGCGCGTGGAGGGAATGGTCCCGAAGCTCGTGCCGATCGGATAGACCCCGGCCGGAGCGCGCTTGTCGCCTTCCGCCTTTATCGGCTCGCCCGCGCGCGCGAGATGCCGAAACATGGGCGCCCAGGCCATGCCGGCGCGCCCGACCAGCGCCGGTTCGGCTGGTCCAAGCCTGCGCCAGCGATCGCCCACGGCAGCGCGCTCGAACAGCTGCGCGGTTGCAGGGGTGGCATCCATGGCCTCGGTGGTGACCAGCACAAGACGCTTGGCGTCGCTTAAGGTCGCCGGACACGATTGGGCGAACGCCGCAGACGGCGCGAGCAGCACAGCAAGCAATGCGATGGCGCGGCAACCCATGGGAAATTCCGATTCCTCGCAATCGATCCTATCAGACTTGTTCGCTCGCTACTTCCCCAGGCGCGAACACGTAGTTCGCACTGCAGAATTCGCAAGTGACCGAGATTACACCGTTTTCCACCATGTGGTCATGGTCGTCCCGTGAGAAACTTCGCAGCATCGCATCCACGCCTGCACGCGAGCATGAACACTCCGCCCGCAGATCGCGGTAGCGAAACACCCGCACGCCGTGCTCGTGAAACAGCCGGTAGACCAATCGCTCGCTTGAGAGATCTGGATCGATCAGCTCCAGATCCTCAACAGTTGCAACCAGTGCGCGGCCTTCGGCCCACGCCTCGTCTTCCGGCACCACATGGGGCGCGGTACCGTCAGGGGCATCGCCGGGATCGAGGTCGGCCATGCGCGCGCGCTCGGGTGCGAGCGGCAGGAATTGCAACAGCATGCCGCCGGCGCGCCAGCGGCGGCCTTTTCCTGCGGAAAATTCCTCCGCTACCGCGAGCCGCACCCGCGTCGGAATCTGCTCGGAGCGGCGGAAATATTCGTGCGCCGCGGCCTCCAGATCGCCGCCATCGAGCGCCACCACGCCTTGATAACGGCTCATGTCCGGCCCCTGGTCGATGGTCATGGCGAGGTGGCCGCGGCCGAGCAGTGCGCCGGGATCGGCCTTGCCGGCGGATATTGCGGTTGCCACTTGCGCGGCATCGAAGCGCGCACAGGCACGCACTTTTCCCGGACTGCGGAAATCGATAACCAGCATGCGCACCGGCCCATCGGTCTGCGTCTGCAAGATGAAGCGGCCATCGAATTTCAGCGTGGAGCCAAGCAGCACGGCGAGCACGATGGCCTCGCCCAGCAATTTGGCGACCGGCAGGGGATAATTGTGGCGCGTGAGAATCTCATCGACCAGCGGCCCGAGCCGCACCACCTGGCCGCGCAGCTCCAGCGCCGTGACCGCAAACGGCAATATGGTGTCGTCGGGGGTCGTCGCCGCCGGTTCGCGCACCGGAATGCCGATGTCTGGGTTGCGCATGACTGGCATAATGTAAGGCTATCGGCGTCAAAATCGAGCCCCGGCCACTTACTTAGGCGACGGCCGGCACATGCCATTTCAGCCCAGGGAAGCGTGCGTAGTCGCGATCGAGCGTGACCCACTCGCAGCCCCACTCGATGGCAAGCGCCGCGAACCATGCGTCTGTGACGCGCGGTCCGCGCGTGCCGGTCTCTATGCACAGCCGCTTGAAGATGTCCCAGTGCCGCTCGCCGGGTTCGACAATCTGGCAGTGGGGCTGGCCGCGCAGATCGTCGCAGAACCTGAACGCCTCCTCGACCGTACTTGGTATCCGGTGCGTGCGCGGATTGGTGGTGACCCGCACCACCGCGCTGAGCGTCATCGGCGACAGGCCGAAACGGGCGTCGCTCGTGGCCACGCGATCCAGCCACGGGCGGCAGACCGCGTGTTGCGGCAAATCCTTTCGGAAGGCGTAGATCAGGACATTGACGTCCGGCAGAATCATTTGAAGTGTTTCATCCGCTCGACGTATTCCAGGTCGTCCATCTCCTGCAGCGCCGCCGAATCGGAGATGTCGATTCCTGGCATCAGCCCGCCGGTGGCCTTGCTGATGCGTGGCAGGACGCGTTTGGCCTTGCCGGGCTTGCGATTTTCGGCCACCACCAGCCGCAGGCCATCCTCGATCAGCGACGTGAGCGTGCGGCCCTCGGCGGCAGCCTTGCGCTTGGCGCGGCTGAGCAGGTCTTGCGGCAGGCGGACGGTGGTGCGCTCGGTCATATGTCAAGACATATTATATATATGTCAATATGTCAATTATTCCAGCGCGGGCATCGCGCCATATAACGCCGTATCGACGATGAGCGAGCGCCGGGACAAATCCCGCCTCAATCGTTCACCGCATCGGTGTCGAGGCACCAGGCCAAAATTCCCTTCTGCGCATGCAGGCGGTTTTCCGCCTCGTCGAACACCACCGACTGCGGCCCGTCCATCACCTCGTCGGTGACCTCCTCGCCGCGGTGCGCCGGCAGGCAATGCATGAACAGCGCGTCGGGCTTGGCCTTCGCCATCAGCTTGCGGTTGACCTGGTAGCGCTTGAGCAGGCCGAGGCGGCGGCGGCGGTCGACATCGCCCATGGACACCCAGGAGTCGGTAACGACGCAGTCGGCGCCCTTGACCGCCTCCGCCGGGTCGGAGCCGACGCTGATCTCGGCGCCGGACTGCCTGGCCCAGTCGAGCAGCCATTTCTTCGGCTTGAGCGTCGGCGGCGTCGCGACCCGCAACCGAAAGGAAAAGCGCTCGGCCGCATGCATCCAGGAGGTGAGCACGTTGTTGGCGTCGCCGGTCCAGGCCACGGTGCGGCCGCGGATCGAGCCGCGGCGCTCTTCGTACGTCATCACGTCGGAAAGCACCTGGCAGGGGTGCGAGCGCCGCGTGAGGCCGTTGATGACCGGCACGCTTGCGTGGCGCGCAAGCTCGGTGAGCGTTGCGTGATCGAGCGTGCGGATGACGATGGCGTCGACATAGCGCGAGAGCACGCGCGCCGTGTCGGCGATGGTCTCGCCGCGGCCGAGCTGCATCTCCTGCGCGCGGAGCATGATGGCTGCGCCGCCAAGCTCGCGCATGGCGACGTCGAAGGAAACGCGGGTACGGGTCGAGGGCCGGTCGAAGATCATCGCCAGGGTGCGGCCGGCGAGCGGGCGCTCGGCCGCCGTGCGGGCGCGGGTGCGCTGGGCCTTCATCTGGCGGCTCGCGGCAATGATGTTGCGCAGATCGATCGCCGGAACATCGATCAGATTGAGGAAGTGCCGGATCTTGCTCATCCGGCCGCTCCCTTCTGGCGAACTTTCGCCTGCACAAGCTTGCCGCAGGCGCGATCGATCCGCGCAATGGCGTCCGCGATCTCGGCCTCGCTCACGATCAGCGGCGGGAGCAGGCGGACCACGTTATCGCCCGCGGCGACCGTGAGCAGCTTTTCGGCGCGCAGCGCATCGACGACCTCGCCGTTGGGGACCGTCGTGCGCAGTCCAATGAGAAGCCCCTCCCCGCGCACCTCGGCGATCACCGCCGCATGCCGGTCCTTGATCTCCGCCAGCCGCTGCTTGAACAGCAGCGCGGTCTTGCGCACCCGATCCAAAAAGCCGGGCGCTAGCACCACGTCGAGCACCGCATTGCCCGCCGCCATCGCCAGCGGATTGCCGCCGAAGGTGGAGCCATGGCTGCCCGCCGTCATGCCCTTGGACGCCTCGGCGGTGGCCAGGCACGCGCCGACCGGAAAGCCGCCGCCCAGCGCCTTGGCCAGCGCCATGATATCGGGTGCTATTCCAGTGTGCTCATAGGCGAACATATCGCCGGTGCGGCCGATACCGGTTTGCACTTCGTCGAAAATCAGCAGCAGACCGCGTTCGTTGCAGAGTTGGCGCAGATTCCTCAGAAAAACCCGCGGCGCCACCCGCACACCACCCTCGCCCTGCACCGGCTCGATCAGGATGGCGGCGGTGGCCGGGCCGATGGCACGCTTGGTGGCTGCCAAATCCCCGAACGGCACCTGGTCGAAACCATCCACAACAGGCCCGAAGCCGTCGAGATGCTTCTTCTGGCCGCCGGCGGCCAAGGTCGCCAGCGTGCGGCCGTGGAACGCTCCCTCGTAGGTCACGAGCCGGTAACGCTCGCTCGCCCCCCTCGCCGACTGATATTTGCGCGCCATCTTGATGGCGCATTCCAACGCTTCTGCGCCGGAATTGGCAAAAAACACGGTATCGGCGAAGCTGGCGGCGCAAAGCCGCTCCGCCAGCCGCTCGCTTTCGGGAATGCGATAGAGGTTGGAGACGTGGAGCAGATTCTTGACTTGCTCGGTGAGCGCCTCGACCACCTTTGGATGCGCATGACCCAGCGCATTGACCGCAACTCCCGAGGTGAAATCGAGGTAGCGCTCGCCGTTGGTCGCGATCAGCCAAGCGCCTTCCCCCCGCTCAAAGGCAAGGTCGACCCGCGGATAGGTAGGCAACAAATGCGATGTCACGGCCCGGCTCACCCCGCAGCGAACTTCTTGCCGAAATGAAATGTGCCGCCTCTCTGGGCGGCACCATTGATATTTTATGGCCGGGCCACCGCTTGTCAACACGCGCCGCGTGGCAATTTCGCCGGCGCCTTACCGGTCCCGCATCGGTTTCTCACCCGTTCTTGAGCCCTACTTTAGACCATTGGAACTCGCGCGCGCTCAAATTTTGAACCAATCGGAAAAAGCGGAAAGTTTTTTTGCCAATTAACGCATCAATACAACGCTGTCAGAGGTGTTGCAGCGATGTGACTGTGGATACGTTTGTTACCGACAGCGGACATGAATGTGTGGACGCGCGTGCGGCCAACTCTTGCGCCTGACTCTTGTCATATTGTAGCGTCGCCTTCGTCGCCAACAACATCTCGTGCGGCGCACTGTTTCTAAGTTCCATCAGTAGAGCGTGTTGGATCGGATGACTGCATGAGTTGTCCGATGAAGAAGTTGGATTCTGCCAACGCTGTCACCGCAGCTCTGTTGCGACGAGGAAACATTAATGACGTGGACCGACGAGCGGGTGGAGATGCTCAAGAAGCTGTGGGCCGACGGACTCTCTGCGAGTCAGATCGCCGCCGTGCTCGGCGGCGTCACCCGCAACGCGGTCATCGGCAAGGTGCATCGGCTCGGACTTTCGGGCCGCGCCAAATCGGCGTCGTCGGGTGTGCCGCGGCAGCGCAAGCCGCGTACGCACATGCTGCGCGTAGCGCGGCCGGCCTCACGCGGCTCCAACGCGCTCGCGCTGGCTTACGACATGGACTCCGAGCCGGAGCCGGAGCTGATCGATAACATCATCCCGATCGGACAGCGCCGCACGCTGCTTGAACTCAATGAGAGCACCTGCCGCTGGCCGATTGGCGACCCGGCCACCCCGGACTTCTTTTTCTGCGGTGGTAAGCCATTGACCAGCCTGCCTTATTGCCACTACCACTCGCGCGTGGCCTACCAGCCGGCATCCGACCGCCGCAAGGACCGCCGCCCGTTCCGGGCCTAGATCGCGCGCCCCGCATGGCCGCGCGGCGCAGGCCGACATTAATACCTAGAGCATGATCCCGAAACAGCTTGCCCCCGGACTTGATCCGGGGGTGGGAACCGGTTTTCGGAAAAGATCATGCTCAAACAAAAAGCTAGAGCCCGGCTCTGATTCCATCACAATGGATAAGGCTCTAGCAGCCTGTCGGACTGAGTTCCACAGCCACGGGCGTGATGTGTTTTTGACGGCATCCGTGCGCAGCAGGCGCCTGATCGCGTTTATTGCGACTTGCGCGCGCCCTGTCCGAGCCATGATGCTCCTGTTTTTGGCG
>CAZNSG010000098.1:0-24686 GCA_964575715.1 uncultured Hyphomicrobiales bacterium
ATTCCTTGTAGGTGGTCGAGCCGATGCAGCGCACGGTGCCGGCCGCGAGCGCGGGCTTGAGCAGATTGGAGGCATCCATCGCCCCGCCCGAGGTGGCGCCCGCTCCGATTACGGTGTGAATCTCGTCGATGAACATGATCGCGCCCGGATAGGCCTCGATCTCCTTGATCACCTGCTTGAGCCGTTCCTCAAAATCACCGCGATAGCGCGTGCCCGCGAGCAGCGTGCCCATGTCGAGCGCGAACACGGTGGAATTCTTGAGCACGTCCGGGACTTCGCCATGCACGATGCGGCGCGCCAGCCCTTCGGCGATCGCGGTCTTGCCGACGCCCGCTTCGCCCACAAACAGCGGATTGTTCTTCTGCCGCCGGCACAGCACCTGGATGGTGCGGCTGATCTCGGCCTCGCGGCCGATCAACGGATCGATCTTGCCCTCACGCGCCTTCTTGTTGAGATTGACGCAATACGCATCGAGCGCGTCGCCCTTTTTCTTTGGCTCGTCGCCGGTCTTGGTATCGGCCTCTTCCTCCGCGCCGCGCACCGGCCGCGCCTCCGACATGCCGGGCCGCTTGGCGATGCCGTGGCTGATGTAATTGACCGCGTCGTAGCGCGTCATGTCCTGCTCTTGCAGAAAATAGGCCGCATGGCTTTCGCGCTCGGCAAAGATTGCCACCAGCACGTTGGCGCCGGTCACCTCTTCGCGGCCGGAAGATTGCACATGGATGACGGCGCGCTGGATCACGCGCTGAAATCCGGCGGTGGGCTTGGAATCTTCCCCGCCATCGGTGACCAGGTTCTCCAATTCCGATTCCAGATAGGACTGCAGGCTGCGCCGCAATTTGTCGAGATCGACGCTGCAGGCGCGCATCACCGCCGCCGCGTCGGTATCGTCGAGCAGCGCGAGCAGCAGGTGTTCGAGCGTCGCATATTCGTGGTGCCGCTCGTTGGCGAGCGCGAGCGCCCGGTGCAGCGACTGCTCAAGATTGCGCGAGAAGGTTGGCATTCGGTGTCCTGGCCCGTCCCGGTTAATACTATTCCAAGTTACTTCTTTTCCATCACGCACTGGAGAGGATGCTGGTGTTTGCGGGCAAAGTCCATGACCTGTGTGACCTTGGTCTCCGCCACCTCATAGGTATAAACCCCGCACTCCCCGATTCCATGATTATGAACATGCAGCATGATTCGGGTAGCGGCTTCGCGATCCTTATTGAAAAAACGCTCCAGCACGTGGATCACGAATTCCATGGGCGTGTAATCGTCATTGAG
This sequence comes from uncultured Hyphomicrobiales bacterium, assembly GCA_964575715.1. Lineage (GTDB taxonomy): Bacteria > Pseudomonadota > Alphaproteobacteria > Rhizobiales > Xanthobacteraceae > PNAI01. The sequence continues at coordinate 1,267 of CAZNSG010000098.1, forward strand.
CAGCAACACCCGATATAAATTGGGCCGCTTGGTCTGCGGCTTGGTCTTGGTGATGACAGCGGTGCCGGGCGCGCCGGTCTCGCTCCGGCGTTTGCGCTCGTCTTCGCCCAAATACGGCCGTTTGGGGGCGAAAGCGGCGACACTGGCGATCGTCTGGTCGGCGGGGCGGCTCATAAGTTTGCTGCAAGCGTGGAACGGGAATTTTAGTGCGACAGGCGCGGCATTAAAGTCAACATAACCTTCATCATAAAGACCGTTTGGCCTGCCTGCCAGATCATCTTGACGTGTCAGCCCCGTCCAGTCTCTCGGTCGTGCCTTATGGGTAACGCCCGGCCAATAGACACATAGCGACGGTTAATCGTAGCGCAATAGCGGATCATTTGAGACAATTTCGTCAAAAAATAGGGCATTTGGCTTCAGACAATCTCAAAAGTTGCGAACGAGAATGCGTCAATCGTTAAAAAAAATGACGAGACGCCGAACATTGACCGGCGGGACCGGATTTAGACGGTCGAACTGGACCGGGATATCGAACATCGACATGAAGCCGGAATAGATAAGGAATCCGCCCAATGCTGTCCCGCTTCATTCGCGACCGCAAGGCCAGCGTTGCACCCATGCTGGCGCTCGCCGCTCTTCCGCTTTTTGGCTTCGTCGGCGCCGCCGTCGATTACAGCCGCGCCAACGCCACGCGCACCGCCATGCAATCGGCCCTTGATGCGACGACGCTAATGCTGGCCAAGACCGCGTTAAATATGCCGAGCGATTCAATATCACAGCAGGCGAAAAATTATTTCACCGCCAATTTTACCAATCCAGAATTGCAAAATGTTGCGGCCAGTGCAACGACAGCGCCGGTGTCCGGAGGAATATCCGTATCCGGAACCGCCTCCGGTTCAATCAAGACACGATTCATGAAGGTGATGGGGTTTGAGACGATAGCACTTGCGGTACAATCCGTTGCATTGGCGACGAGCGACGGCCTCGGTTGCGTCTTGGCGCTAAACACCAGCGCGAGCGGGGCAATCACGATACAGGGGTCATCCGCCGTGGCGCTCAATAGTTGCAGCGTGTATGACAATTCCAATAGCGATACGGCGCTCGTTTCTGGCGGATCGTCCAGCCTCTCTGCCTACTCCGTCGGCGTCGTCGGCGGCGTATCCAGCACCAGCAATATATACACGACGCAGGGAATCTATACGCATACCCCTCCGGTCGCCGATCCTTATGCCAACGACTCATACCCGGCCCCGTCCGGCAACTGTCAAAATCAACCGCCGATCCATAACACGAGGACCCTTAATGCCGGCTTCGTCTGCGGGTTGACGCTCAACGGCAATGCCGATGTGACTTTGAATCCCGGCATCTATTATATTGGTGCCGGCGGTCTTAACGTCACCGGCACCGCCACCTTGACTGGCAGCGGCGTAACACTTGTCTTTCCCTCAAGCGGCGGCAATTACGGAACGGCTACTATCAACGGCGGCGCAACTGTTAATTTAACCGCGCCGACATTCGGACCGACGACCGGGATCGTGATATTCGGCGATCGCAACATGCCCGAAGGTTCCAGTTTCAAATTCAACGGCGGCGCATCGCAATATCTTGGCGGCGCAGTTTATGTTCCGAAAGGCGCCGTTGAATATTCCGGCGGCGCCAGCACCAGCACCAGCTGCACGCAGATCATCGGCGATACGGTCAAATTTACCGGCAATTCCAATGTCGCGATTAATTGCAGCAGCCAAAAAACCAAGCCTTTCAGCCCGACGGTGGTTCGGCTCGTTTCGTAATCGGCAGCAGGCGGCGAGCGAAGCTTACTGAAACAAAATCCAGCCGCACAATGTCACTCCCTGTCGATATGACCGCTGAGTATTGTCAATTGGAATCCACCAGTCGCGCGCCGCATCGAACCGGCCGATTTGAATCATTAGTTTGAAGAAAAATAAAACATAATTTCTTCATCGCGGCCCGCGTTGCTCCATTGAAGAATACATTCAAGGAAAATTACGTTTAAGTTGTCGCATATTGCTTCACCCGGCTTTCATGCGTGACATTTACAAATTGGCGCATGTCAAGAAATCCAGCTTTGGCAGAAGTAGCCACGGACATAAAACAATTATTCGCCCGATTGTGCCAGCGCCTGCGCCAGTTCCAAGCGGCGCGCGGCGGCAATGTCACAATTCTCTTCGCGCTCGCGACAATTCCCATCATGGGGGCGGTCGGCGCCGCCGTGGATTACAGCCGCGCCAGCGCCATGCGTATGTCCATGCAATCGGCATTAGATGCAACCACTCTGATGCTGGCAAAAAATGCGCATAATCTTTCAAGCTCGCAAATAAGTCAGCTGGGAAGCAATTTTTTCGCAGCCAATTTATCAAGTCCGGAATTGAATAATCTTGCGGTCGCCACAACCTCAGCACCGGGCTCCGGCGGCATAACCGTAACCGGGTCGGCAACCGGTACAATCGGCACTCATTTCACAAAGCTGATGAAGGTCGACACGATTACAATCACGGTTCGATCCACTGTCGTGGCAAATAGCGAAGGTGAAGGATGCGTGCTGGCACTCAATCCCACCGCCAGCGGGGCCGCCAGGTCCATGGGAACGACCAACGTGACCCTCACCAATTGCAGTCTCTATGACAATTCCAACAACGCCCTAGCGCTCGCGGCTGGCGGGTCGTCCCTCCTCACAGCACTGTCAGTGGGTGTCGTCGGCGGCATATCGAATGTGAATAGAATTGTCACGACCCAGGGGATCAAGACTGGTATCGACCCGGTGCGCGATCCTTATGTGAATAGCACATACCCGGCCCCATCCGGGAACTGTCAAAATCAGGGACCGATCCATAACACGCGAACGCTCAACCCCAACTTCTATTGCGGGCTGACGCTCAACGCCGGCGCCAATGTGACGTTAAATTCCGGCATCTATTACATTGGTCAGGGCGGCTTGAGCGTGGCCGGCGGCGCCCGGTTGTCCGGCACCGGCGTAACGATTGTCGTCACGCAAAGCAGCGGCAATTTCGGAACCGTGACATTGAACGGCGGCGCAACGATCAACCTAACCGCGCCGACGACTGGAGACGATAACGGAACTAAGGGAATCGTATTATTCGGCGATCGAACCATGCCGATCGGCACCGCATTTCGATTAAATGGCGGCGCATCGCAATATCTTGGCGGCGCGATTTATGTTCCGAATGGCGCGATCGATTTTTCCGGTGGCGGCAACTCAAATTCCGGCTGCACGCAGATCATCGGCAATACCATCACATTTACCGGCAATTCCACCGTCGCCATTAATTGCAACGGTTACGGAACCAAGAAAATCGGCCCATCGATGGTACGGCTGCTTTTGTAATTGGCCGCGCGCGGCGAGTGGAAATTTCTGAATTAGAGCCCTGCTACGCAATATCGCTGCGGCCCGTTTAATCGCTGCTGATGTTAACCGGGCGCTACATATTGCGCGCCAATTTGAATTGTCGGCTTGACAAATAATTAAACAACCGCGTCAACCCGGCCAAAAACGCTCCGATCTCGCAGCGCTCGGGAATTCAATACCCCCGAGTTTTCGCATCGAGTTTTACGTGGTTTTCACACCTGAAGCATACGATTTGAGAGAAACTAGAAATTCATTTTGCTCGAGGCTGCCATGAACAGGAAGCTACTCGCTCGATTGCCCGAGCGCTTGCGCGAGTTCCGCACGGCGCGCGGCGGCAATGTCGCGATCGTCTTTGCGCTCGCGACGGTTCCGATCATGGGCGCCGTCGGCGCCGCCGTGGACTACAGTCGCGCCAACTCCACGCGTTCGGCCATGCAATCGGCGCTCGACGCGACGACCCTCCTGCTGGCGAAGAAGGCGCAGAGCCTGTCCAGCGCACAAATGGCTTCGCAGGCAAGCACTTATTTCACCGCCAATTTTACCAGTGTGGAATTGACAGACCTTGTTGCAACCGCTACGCCGGCGACGGTGCCTGCGGGGCTTACCGTAAACGGCTCCGCCACCGGCAAAATCAATACTCAAATCATGCGAATATTGGGGTTCGAGACGATAACCATCACGGTACGATCGGTTGCGTTGGCATACGCCAATGGCACGGGCTGCGTGCTTTCACTCAACCCGAGCGATGCCGACGCGATAAAAATAACCGGAACGTCCGACGTCACGCTCAACAATTGCAGCGTGTATAGCAACTCCAGTAGTCCCACGGGACTCTACGCTGACGGATCGGCCAAGCTGACAGCCCTGTCCGTCGGCGCGGTCGGCGGCGTATACAATGGCAACAACAATATCATCACAACTCAGGGGATCTCGACTGGTCTTGCCCCGGTTTCAGATCCTTATGCCGGCGTCTCATACCCGCCCCCGCCGGCGAACTGTCAAAATCAAGCGCCGATCCATAACACACGCACACTCTCCGCCGGCTTCCTCTGTGGCTTGCGGCTCAATGCCGGTGCCAATGTAACCTTGAACCCCGGCATCTATTACCTTGGCAAGGACGGTCTCACCGTGAATGGCCAGGCCACCTTGAGCGGCAGCGGCGTCACGCTTGTTTTCACAACAAGCGAAGGCAATTACGGAAAAGCAACGATCAATGGCGGCGCAACCGTCAATTTGACCGCCATGACGACCGGCCCCACTGCTGGAATCGTGATATTCGGCGATATCACCAACCCGAACTATGAAGATTTCAGATTTAATGGCGGCGCAACGCAGTATCTCGGCGGTGTGGTCTATGCTCCAAAAGGAAAAATCGATTTCTCCGGCGGCATGACATCAAGCTCCAGCTGCACGCAGATCATCGGCTATACGGTCAAATTTTCCGGCAATGCCAAGGTCGAGATGAATTGCAGCGGGTACAACATCAAGTCGTTTGGCTCGACGTCGGTACGGCTCATCTCGTAACGAGCGGAGAGTTGGCCCAATATTCCCCATTAAAAAAGCCCGGCATCGCAGCCGGGCTTAACTTTTTTACTCCGTGAACATTCACATCGCAATGTTACGGTGCGATCTTCACTTTGCCGCCGTCGCCTTGCTGACGTAGGGCTCGAACGGCTTGAACGATTCCTTCGCCAGGTCGGCATAGAGCTCGCCGAACTTGGTCGCCTCGGCAATGAAGCTCTCGTAGGACGTCTTGGCAAAGTCGGTCTGGATTTCGATCGCCTTTTCAAACGTCTTGGCGCCAAACAGCTTTTCCAGCGCCTTGCTGCCATCCTCGAATGACTTCTTCGAGTAATCGGCCATTTCGGTGGCGATCGTTTGCGCGGTCTTGGAAAACACGCCAAACGACTTCATCGTCGCATCGAGGTTGTCCTTACCGAGTTTCTGCATATCGTCGAAATTCTTAACCATCTTTGTCCTCCTTGTGATCCCGATGCCCCGCCGCGTGACAACGGAGCTCACTGGCATTTGCTTGTTTTTGCGCAGCTCTACCGCCCGCAATAAGCAATATATTGCACCGCACAAAACTGTCAAGGGTGATTTTGCAGCGCAATCAAGTAACCAATTTTTCATTGATTGTATTAACATTTTAGCAACCTCGAATGAATAGATTTCCCCATTATGCTTGCGCTGCCACGGTCTTCGCGCGGCAGGCGGGAGAGGTCTATGCGCCCAATGCGGAAAGCCTGCCCCTAGCAGTCGGACCGCAGCGGGAGCGGGCTACGGCCTGTCGGTGCTGGTGCCCCGATGGGCCTGAGGGACGGGGAAGGACACGATGTGTCGCACGCCGGTCGAGGCCTCGCGCGGGCTTCGTAGAGTGTTGGGTATTGCCGCCGTCTTGGCGCCGCTGATGATCGCGAGCGGTCCGGCCAATGCGCGCGCACCGCTTCAGCTCGCCTCTGAGCGCGCCGGCATCGGCAACCCGCGCTACGCCGCCATCGTGGTGGACGCCAACACCGGCGCGACGCTCCGTGAAGCGAATTCAGACAGCCTGCGTCATCCGGCTTCGCTCACAAAAATCATGACGCTCTATCTGCTGTTTGAGCGCATCGAGGCTGGCAAGCTTACTCTGAGCACGCGCCTTTCGATTTCCGAGGATGCGGCCTCCCAGGCCCCGACCAAGCTCGGCCTCAAGGCCGGCCAGACCATCGCGGTCGAGGACGCCATCAAGGCGCTGATCACCAAATCAGCCAATGACGCGGCCGTGGTCATTGCCGAATCCCTTGCCGGAAGCGAGGACGAGTTTGCCAAAGTGATGACCCGCAAGGCGCGCGCGCTCGGCATGACTCGCACGGTCTATCGCAACGCTTCCGGTCTGCCCGACGATGAGCAAGTAACGACCGCGCGCGACCAGGCCCGGCTCGGGCTTGCGATCCAGGAACGATTTCCACGCTATTACCGCTATTTCTCGATTGTGCACTTCACCTACCACGGCGACACCATGCGCAATCACAACCGTCTGCTTGGCAAGATTGCCGGGGTTGACGGCATCAAGACCGGCTACACCCGCGCATCCGGCTTTAACCTCGTGACTTCGGTGCGCCGCGGCGGCCGGCATATGGTGGCGGTGGTGCTGGGCGGCAATTCAGGCGCCCAACGCGACGCCCACATGCGCGATTTGATCGATCGCCACATCGTCGAGGCTTCGGTCAAGCGCCCCGCCGTGAAAGTTGCCCAGGCGCCTAAGGCTGCCGAGCCCCGTCCCGAGCCCAGCGCCGAATCCCGTCCCAAACCGCGCATCCTGATCGTGCCGGTCATTCCGTCACCCTCCGATACGGCGGCAGCGATCATTCCCTCGCCGCCGTCCGGGACGCATGACCCGATCAATCCGACGGTCGTCAACGCCGTGCCGATCAGGGCATCGACCGGCCCGCTCTTTATCCCGCAGATCATGATCCCGCAGATCATGGCATTCGCGCCGGCACCCGAGATGGCCCAGCCCGCAATCGAGGCAAGTCCGCTTCCGGCGCCTTCGGAACACGCTAGCGCCCCCGACGCACCGACCGCCGCCGTCACCGTCACTGGAAATATCAATGCACCCGTCGCCGCACCGGCGCGTGCGGCCGAGCCCGTGGCGCGGCCAAACCGCTCATCCGCCGCCAATGGCCATTGGGTCATTCAAGTCGGCGCCTTCGAACAGGAAGAAGAGGCCAGACAGCATCTCAGCGTCGCCCGCAGCAAGGCGGCGGAGCTGCTCGGCGCCGCCGATCCATACACCGAGCGCACAACCAAGGGCGATAAGACGTTTTATCGCGCCCGCTTTGCCAGATTCGACCGCACCCAGGCCGAGGCGGTCTGCAAGCAGCTGCAGCGCAGCGAAATTGCTTGCTTGGCGCTGAAGATCTAAGGCCGCAACGAGGTTGAGAGCATGATCACGAAAAGTGGGAACCGGTTTTCGGAAAAGATCATGCTCAAACGTAAAGCTAGAGACCGGCTATGATTCCATCGAAACGGATCGGACTCTTGGGAACCAATTCAGCGATGGCGGCGAAGAAGAACATCCTTGGCCTCGTTGACACGGGCGGCAAGATACGTCGAGCCCCCCTGGTCGGGATGGAGTTTCTTCATCAGCGCGCGGTGCGCCATTCCGATTTCCTTGGCGGTCGCCCCCGGCTGCACGCCAAGGATTTGATAGGCCTCCTCTTGCGTCATTTTACCGCTGCTCGTCGCCCCCTCCCCCGCACCCGCATAACCTTGCGCGTGTTCACGCCAACTGGGTTCCCGGCGGTCAAGATAAGCGGCCAATAGCGCCTGGCTTTCCGGATCGATTTCAGCGAGCAGGCCCGTCAGCGTTGCCATCTCGAGGGTATCGAGCGCCACACCCTCGAAACGGCCGGCGAGAATGCGCCCGCGCATGGCGCCGCTATCGTGATCGAGTTCCATCTCGATAAAGGCCGAGCGCACGCGCGAGACTTGCCCCGGGGTCTTCTGCGTGCGCTGGAAGATTCCGGCATGGCCGAACGACATCCATCCCAACAGGCCGAGGCCGAACATCCCAAGCGGGATGGCAATATCGACGCGGCCGCGCAACGCCAGGAACGCCGCGGCCGCAACCGAAGCGGTCCCGCCGACGGGCCGCGCATAACGCGCGAGCACCTTCGGATTGGCCTTGCTGTAGGCGTTGAGCGCCCATAGCGCCAGCACCAGAACGACGACGCCGAAAAGAATGGTGGGCATGATCAGTTCACTTGGCTATTTCATCTGTTGGAGCAGCCGCAGCGCGCCGGTATTGCGCCGCGTCGAGAGATCGGCAAGCGCCCGCATGCCGCCCGCCGCATAGGCCGCCGCGGCGCGGAGCAATTCGCCGAGTTCATGCGCGGCGCCTGGATCGAAACGCCCATAGGCTCCGCGTGAAAGCCGAGCCATCTCACGGAAGGCCTGCTCGGCGATCGGATCGTGCCCTTCCTGAAATACAAACGCAGGAACGCCGAGCAAGCCAAGCGCGCCCGCCGCCGCGGAAAGATCGTCGATCGCTTCTTCCATCGCATCGCCCACGAACACCAGTGCTTGCACTTTCTTCCGCTCCGTCTCCTGCCGCGCATGGGAAAGGATTTTCCCGATCTGCGTGTGTCCGCCGCGGCAGTCGATCCTGGTCATGAGTCCCGCAAGCTCGCGCGCATCGGAAACCCAGCGCGAGGCCCGGCATTCACCCATCCCCCGGTAATAGACCAGTTGCACGTCGAGCCCGCCGATGGCGGCGGCTTCACCGAACATATCGGCTTGCAGCGCGCAGGCGGTATCCCACATCGGCTGCCGGCTCATGGTGGCATCGAGCGCAAAGATCAGCCGGCCGCGCTCACCGGACTTGGTCGAGGGGCCAAGCGCGCGCACCTGGGCCAAAAACGCATCGATGTCCGCGCGCGCGGTGGACGCGGGCTTGTGGCCTTCGGTCGGGGTCGGGGTGCGGTCTTTCGCCATTGCAGGCCCTGTCGGAGCGCTTCACGTCTGCCTATAAGGTGGCATTTCGCACAGCCTACGCAATGGCCGAACGCCAGCGACTCACGGATGGCTGTGGCGCAATCTAAACTCATTCACTGGCACTGGAGGAGCAGTCATCTTGGCCAAGCCGCCCGTGATCCGCACGCTTGCTGCCTTGCGCCGCTCGCTTTCCCGCTACCGCGCGCGCGGCGAGACCGTCGCGCTCGTGCCCACCATGGGTGCGCTGCATCCGGGCCATCTCGCGCTGGTCCGGCTTGCCAAGCGCAAAGCGCCGCGCGTGGTGGTGTCGCTCTTCGTCAATCCGGCGCAATTCGCCCCGCATGAGGATTTTTCCACCTATCCGCGCACGTTCGCGGTCGACCTTGCCGCTCTCGCAGCTCTCAAGGTCGACCTGGTCTGGGCGCCGAGCGTGACGGTGATGTACCCGCAAGGTTTTGCCACCAAAATCGTTCCCGCCGGGCCTGCCGCGGTTGGGCTGGAAGATGCCATTCGCCCGCATTTCTTCGGCGGCGTTGCAACGGTGGTGGCGAAGCTGTTCCTCCAAGTCGCGCCCGACATCGCCATCTTCGGCCAGAAGGATTACCAGCAGCTCAAAGTGATCGCCGCCATGGCGAGGGATCTCGACCTGCCGGTTAAAGTGATCGGCGCGAAAACCGTGCGCGAGCGCGACGGCCTTGCCCTGTCCTCGCGCAACGCCTATCTCACGGCCGCCGAGCGGGCGGTGGCGCCAACGCTCCATCGCGTGCTCAAAGAGTGCGCCGCGCGCCTTGCCGCCGGCCAATCAATCGCCTCGACACTCGCCGAAGGCCGCGCCGCCATCGAACGCGCGGGCTTCGTGCTCGACTATCTCGAAGCGCGCCACGCCGAAACGCTTGCCCCCATCGCTTCGGTCAAGCACGGCCCGGCGCGGCTCTTGGTGGCGGGCACGATCGGCAAGACGCGGCTGATCGACAATATTGGGGTGTGATTGTTCGTTATTGCCGGGAATGCCGCCTGCCAGTGAATACCATGGCGATGCCGCGATCACTTCTCCCTCTCCCCGCGTGCGGCTGTCATATTCACACATCTCGTGCGACCACAGCGGAGGAACGCAAAAAGGTGAGTCTTTTCAGCGTCTGCATCCAACCCCGAACCTTGGCTGCTTCCACATCGTGGGTAAGCTAAGTCCTTGATCCAGAGTCAATTTCTATTGGCTTCTGAAATGTGTGAATCGTATAGCCGCGTGCGGGGAGAGGGTGGCGAAGTCGAGCGAAGCGAGACGAGCCGGGTGAGGGGGCGTTTCGAAATGCGCAGACTCGCGGAGACGCCCCCTCACCCGATCCGCCTTCGCCCTGCGGGCAACTGCGGATCGACCTCTCCCCGCAAGCGGGGAGAGGTGACGAAAGTCGCCGCGTGAAGGGGAGAGGTGAAGAAAACGTCATACCAGCGGAAATCTACAGCAACCCCAGCCCACGCAGCTCCCGCCGCAAGGTCTCGGGCATGTTGCGCGCGCCGGGCGCGGCGCGGTCGAGATCGGGCGGCGCGTCCTTGGCCGAGAGATACCGCCAGCCCTGGAAGGCGCGATAGGGCCGCGGCTGCACCGGCTCGCATTTGGGATCGAGCACGAGCTGGCAGCGGCCCACGCCCGCGCGATCGACAAACGGCCGGATCGCCAGGATACGCTCGCGGCACAATATTTCGCCGCGGATCACCCAATAGATCGATCCGCCGTCGAGTAGCTCAGCCGCGCGCTTGGGCACCATGCGCGTGGTGTGGATGCGCTCGGGCTTCTTCTCTCCGCGCTTTTTCTTTTCCTTGAGCTTTTGTTTGATCCAATCCGCAAGGTCTTCGATCGAATCCGTGCCGACGCTGAGCTTGATGAGATGGAGCGGCATGGTCAGTCGGCTTTGTCCGTAGGTTCAATCGTCATCAGCCGCGCTCCTTCCACGACTTGCGCACCGGCAGCAATCGCGATTTCGGCCACCGTGCCCGCGCAGGGCGCGGTCAGCGTATGTTCCATTTTCATCGCCTCGATTATGGCAAGCCGCTGACCCCTTGCAACCTTCTCGCCGGATGCGACAAACAGCGCCAGCACCTTGCCGTGCATCGGCGCGCTCACAAGCCCGCCACTCTCGCCATGAACAAGATCAAAGGCGGCAATTTCCGCGCGCCGCACGATGGTCTGCCGCCCCTTGTGCAAAACATGTACCCCATCTGCCGCTTCGATCACGCGCGCTTCAAGCGCGGGCGCCATGCCATCCACAACCACTGCGAGGCTGTTAGCGCCAAAGCCGATCTCGGCCGTGGCGGTCTCGCCGTCGGCCAAAATGGGAATATTGAGCAACCGCGCGCCCGCAAGCTGAAATCCATCGGCGGCGTCCCAGGGCGAAACCGGCTCGCCCTCGCTGCGATCGAGATTTTTTGCAATCCGCGCGGTCTCTTGCGCCAGCAGATACGCGGCTCCGCGCGCCGCCGCCGCGCGATCGTAAGCTGCGGGCGCGAGTGCAGCGATATGTCGGTCGATAAAGCCGGTGTCGAATTGACCCGAACGAAAACCCTCCGCACGCACAAGCGCCGAGAGAAAAGCCACATTGCTGCGCGGCCCGGCCACGATGGTACGCTCGAGCGCATCGCCCAGCCGCGCCAGCGCCTGCGCGCGCGTTGGCGCATGCGCGATCATCTTGGCGATCAGCGGATCGTAATACGGGGTGATCTCGCTGCCCGCCTCGACGCCGGTATCGACGCGCACATCGGCCGGAAATTCCAGTGCGATGATTTTGCCGGTCGAGGGCAGAAATCCGCGCGCGGGATCCTCGGCATAGATGCGCGCCTCAACCGCATGACCATCAAGCGGCACTTCGTCTTGCGCCAGCGGCAGTTTTTCACCGGCGGCAATGCGAAACTGCCATTCCACCAGATCGAGCCCGGTGATCGCTTCGGTCACCGGATGCTCGACTTGCAGCCGCGTATTCATTTCCATGAACCAATAGCTTCCGGCGCGCAGCCCCCGCTCCCCGTCGGCAATGAACTCAACCGTACCGGCCCCGACATACCCCACCGCCTTGGCCGCGCGCACGGCGGCGGCCCCCATCTCGGCGCGCAACGCTGCACTCATGCCCGGCGCCGGCGCTTCCTCGATCACTTTCTGGTGGCGGCGCTGCAGCGAACAGTCGCGCTCAAAGAGGTGAATGGTATTGCCGTGCGCGTCGGCAAAAATCTGCATCTCGATATGGCGCGGCGCGGAGATATATTTCTCGATCAGCACGCGCGCTTCGCCGAACGCAGAATTGGCCTCGCGCTGTGCGCCATCCAGCGCGGCCTCGAATTCGGCGGGCGCATCCACCCGCCGCATGCCCTTGCCGCCGCCGCCCGCCGTGGCCTTGATCAATACCGGAAAGCCGATCGCAGTCGCTTGTTGCGCAAGGAAACCCGCCTCCTGCCGCTCGCCGTGATAGCCCGCCACCACCGGCACGCCCGCCTTCTCCATCAACGCCTTGGCGCGATCTTTCAGCCCCATGGCGCGCATCGCGTACGCGGGAGGCCCGACAAAGACAATCTCGGCATGCGCGCAGGCTTCGGCGAAGGCCGCATTCTCGGACAGAAATCCATAGCCGGGATGGATGCATTGCGCGCTAGCTTTGCGCGCGACTTCGATCAAACGATCGATGACGAGATAGCTCTCGCGCGCCGGTGCCGGCCCGATTTCATACGCCTCGTCGGCGTGCCGCACATGCAGCGCGTCCCGATCGGCCGTGGAATAGACCGCGATCACGCGCATGCCCAGCCGCCGCGCGGTGCGCGCGACGCGGCAGGCGATCTCGCCGCGATTGGCGATGAGGACCGATGCAAACATGAGACCGCTGCGCAGGGATGGCCTTAAAGACGACCGATTAAAGCATGATCGTCTTAATTGGAAACACGTTTCCCGGGCGCGGCGCAGCGCGTTAGCGGTGCGCCGCAGACACGGGATCGCTCCGGTCTGTGGCGGTCCCGGATCAGCGGTGCACCGTTTCGCGCCATAGCGCGTCGAAGACGCGCGTAAACGCGCTTAGGGCGCATCGAAGACGCGCGTAAACGCGCTAATGGCGCTCACGCTGCACCGCATCCGGGACACGTGATTCAAGTCTGAACGATCATGCTCCAAAGCATGACCCGCGGCAATGGAATCCGATTTTGTCGCGGTTTGTCCTTGCGCGATCACCGCTGGTTCGGTGATGACCCCTGCGGCGGAACCGCAGGTGGCGGCGGCAGGCGCAGCGGCGGCGCCCCCTGCCCCGATTGCGTCCGGTTGGTCGACTGGCCACGCGCCGCTTGCGACTGGCGCTCGGCCGATGGCGGTGCAACGGACCCGCCCGAAGCGCTCGCTCCGGGAGCGTTGCGTGGCGGCGCACTATCTCCCGGCTCGGCGCTCATGATGCTCACGGGCGGGATCGAGGCCGACGAGGGAAAATTAAATCTCGATGCTACCGGCGCACCGGGGGCCGGCGGAGGGGGCGCCGATGGCGTTGGCGTCGAAGCGCTTGCCGAAGCGGTTGCCGCTCCGTTAGCCGGCCAATTCGCCGCATGCTGAGCGACACGCGCCGCGAACAGGCGGTCCTTGAGATTGGCCTGCACGCGGGCAGTGTCCTGCATGAGCTTGAAGGCGGCACAATCGTCAGCGGTACAACCGCGACTTGCGAGCACATGCGCGACAATCCCGAACCGATCGGCTTCCAGAGCGCGGCGCGGCCCGTCTAAAGCGCTGGCATAGAGGCGGTTGCGGCTGGCGTAGGCGAGACCGTCGGCCAGCAGCGTAAGCCGGGCATCGACATAGGCAATTGCGGCGGCGGCCGCCTGCGGACTCGCGAACAATGCCTGCTCGCAGGCGGTCTCCACAATCTCATTGCCGACGGAATTCAGGCAGGCAAGCGCGGAACCCGGTGCGATGGCGCGCGCGGTGAGTTCGCTTGCCCGCGCATCGAGCGCCCGCCGCTCGGCGGCGTACTCACGCAGCATGGAAGCGTCGAGCCACGCCCACACCAGCACCGCGCCGGCCAGCACCGTTGCCGTGCGCAGGAGCACGGCAATCGTATCGCGCATGGCGAATTCTCGAAACGCGAGCACACCAATGACGATGACCAGGGCCGACACGACACCAGCCGCCCATAGCAGGAGAATGATCGTCCCCGTCATGGAGTCGTGGCCCGTCAGCCAGTGTTCGAAACCTGACATTGCGCTTTCGACCTATGCGCTTTCGACCTGTGCGCTTTCGACCTAAATGGCACCATAGGAATAGTATGGCCCAGCCGCCGGACCATAGCTACCCCGCACCGAAATCAGCGGCGCTGTATTTCCAGCGGATTCAATTTACCTTGGCGCCGGAAATCTGGACGATGCGCGCCCATTTTTCGATGTCGGCGCGCAAATAGCTGTCGAACTCGGCCGGCGTCTTTACCAGCGCGACGGCGCCCTGCTTGGACCATGCCTGGGTAACTTCCGGCTTGTTAAGCACCTTGTTGATCTCGGCATTGAGTTTGTCGACGATCGGCTTGGGCGTGCCGGCCGGCGCCATGATGCCGAGCCAGATCGTCGCCTCATAGCCTGGCACACCCGCTTCCGCGACCGTCGGCACATCGGGCGTGATCGCCGAGCGCTTGAGCCCGGTAGAGCCTAGCGGCCGCACGTTCCCGGCTTTCGCGTTCTCGGCCATGGTGGTGATGGCGTCGAACATCATCTGCACGTGCCCGCCGAGCACGCTGTTGCGCATGTCGCCCGAGGCCTTGTGCGGCACATGCACGATATTGGTGCCGCTCATGGCTTTGAACAGCTCGCCCGCCATATGGTAGGGCGTGCCGGGGCCGGAGGACGCGTAATTGAGCTTACCCGGGTCCTTTTTTGCCAATGCGATGAATTCCTTGAGATCTTTCGCCGGCACCGAAGGATGCACCACCATCAGCAGGTCGGAATAGTTGACGCTCGCCACCGGCACGAGATCGCGCATGAGCTGGTACGGCTTGTTCGGGATCAGCGACTCGTTGGTGGTGTGGGTGTTCGACATCATCAGCAATGTGTAACCGTCCGGCGGCGACTTCGCGACCGCGTCGGAACCGATAACGGCGCCCGCGCCGGGGCGATTCTCGACCACGAACGGCTGCTTGAGAGAGTCGGTAAGATATTGTGCGAGCTGGCGGCCAAAAACGTCGGCCGGGCCGCCGGCCCCGAACGGCACGATGATCTTGACCGATCGCGCGGGATAATCTTGCGCCGAGGCCCCCGACATGTGGAACGGCGCCAGAGCAAGCACGGCAAGCGCAGCGGCGCGTGACAGAATTTGCATCAAACCCTCCCGTTTTTTCCTGCGATCTTCTAGCAATATGTCCGCATGAACGTTCATGACGGACGATTTATTCCCTCCGCACCCATATCACGTGGGTGCGCTCAACACATACCACACCTTCCGCCGCAGCGCCGAATAGCGCTTGGACGTTGCAAGTCCACGGAAATGCAGGACCCTTTGCCGTCTTACCGGTCGCGGTCGAGCTGGCTTTCCTTGGCAACGCGCTCGAAGGCTTCGCCCGCACTCTTGATGCGGTACTGATGCTCGTCACCTTCCAGCGGCAACAGCTTTACGACCTTGAAGCTGCCGCTTGCGCCAAAACGCCCGAATGGACCCGACGTATAACGCACGGTCTGACCGATCGAATACCTGTGTGTTTTCAACAAACGCCACTCTCCCCTGGTATGTCTCCCGCCCGTTTTTTACGGACGCCGCCGCATGAACGTTAACAATTTGATAATATAGCAACTCTTCCGGCTTTTGGGAGAAAATTTCGTGTCCCGGCGCGGCACAATGAATGTCCGGTGAAAAATAAATATCTATAATATCAATAGCTTACATGACGCTCCTTGACTGAATGACTACCTGCAAAGTTCGCTTTAGGCCATCCAAGGCGGCCCAGGGCGGTCGCAAGGCGGTCCTTCAAGGATCGCCAAAAAGTGGATTCAGTCACTCCAGCTAAACGGGATTGAACGGCCCCTCAGGGCTTGCTGCCCGGCGGCGCCACCACCGAGCTCTGCATGCCGACGCTGTCGAGCGAGCGGCGCACCATGCCGGATGCCTTGGCTTCCTCGACGAACGCGATGGCATAGGCCAGTGCCGCAGGTTTGTTCTTGGGCACGGCAACGGCGGCGAACGAGTTGAGGTAGGCGCCGGGTAACACCCGCGAACCCGGCAGCTTGGCCGCCATCTGGGTAAGCGACTCCCGCGACGACGCGACAACGTCGGCCTTGCCGGTCCGCAACAGCTCGAACAGTTCCTCCGCGGTCTTGACGTTGCTCATGGTGGCATTCTTCAGCGCGCGCTGGGCGGCACGTGTTGTTGCCGTGTTCTCGACGCCGACAATCCGCACGCCGGGCTTATCCGCTTCTTCGAGACTCATGATTTTCGAGCCGGGCGGCACCAGGAACGTGCTTTGCTGCACGATATACGGTGACCCGAAGTCGACTTTTTGTTTGCGCTGCTCATCGACCGGGATGAAAGCGACATCCCACGCGCCGCTCGTCACCCCGTCGGTGAGCGCGCCCGAATTCGGATAAGGCACCCATTCCAGCGGTACGCCGAGCTTCTTCGCGAGCTCGCGGCCGAGATCGGCCGCGGTGCCGCGCGGCTGACCGGAGGCGTCCATCGCGACATTGCCGGTCCCCGGGGCCGGTGCCACGGCGATGCCGATCCGCAGCTTGCCGGTGGGCGCCAATTCCTTGCGCGCGGCGTCATCGGACGCAAGCGCTCCACTCGCGGCGACCGCCGCCAATGCAAATGCCGCGACCATCTTGAGCAGCTTCATGTTCGTTTCCTCCGTTGACGTGGCAGCATGACATTTTGCCGCTTCGGCAAAAAGAGGCATAAACGAGAACGGGCTCAGAACTTCTCCACCCACGGCCGCAACTCGATTTCCCAGGACCAGGCGCTGTGCGGCTGATGGATGAGATGAAGATAGCTCGCCGCAATCGAGTTCGGATTGAGCAGGCTCGCGGTCTTGCCCGCCGGCTCGCCCCGGCGCGCGCTCTTGATGCCGCCGTCGATCACCACATGCGCCACATGGATGCCTTGCGGGTGCAGCTCGCGCGCCAGGCTTTGCGCCAAGCCCCGCAGCGCGAACTTGCCCATGGCGAAAGGCGCGGACTCGGCATAGCCCTTCACACTGGCGGAGGCGCCGGTGAACAGGATCGCGCCATGGCGTTTTGGCAGCATGCGCCGCGCCGCCTGCTGGGCGACCAGAAATCCGCCAAAGGCGCTCACCGCGATGGTCTTTTCCACCTCCGCCGGATCGAGCTCGATCAGCGGCCCGCGCACCCGGTAGCTGGCGTTGTAGATCACAATCTCGGGCGCGCCGAAGCCGGCATCGAGCGTGGCGAACATCTTCTCCACGTCGGCGCGGCTGGTGGCATCGCAGGCAATGGTTTGCGCGCCGGTCTCCATTGCGAGTTCGGCGAGATCGCCGGTACTGCGCGCCGCGAGCGCGACCTTGATGCCCTCGCTTGTGAGCACGCGGGCGAGCGAAGCGCTCAATCCAGCGCCGGCGCCGACGATCAAGGCGGTGTTGAATTTGACATAGGGCATCGGCGCCTCCTGCGGTCGAACCATCGGATCGTCATTGCACTTGCAACCTGCCAGGATATCCTGACGCAAGAGCATGATCCCGAAAAGTGGGAACCGGTTTTCGGAAAAGATCATGCTCAAACAAAAAGCTAGGGCCCAGCTCGGATTCGACCTAAACGCATTAGGCCCTAGCAGATGGCGAGGTGAAGATGCGTGCAGCTTATTACGAACGCAACGGCGCGGCGCGTGAGGTGCTCGTACTGGGCGAAATCGAGACCCCACGCCCCGGTCCCGGCGAGGTGCGCGTCAGGCTGAAAACCTCCGGCGTCAATCCGTCCGACGTCAAATCGCGCGAGGGCCGCACCCGCAAAATTGCTTTTCCGCGCGTGATCCCGCACAGCGACGGTTCAGGCGACATCGACATGGTGGGCGACGGCGTGCCGGCCGCCCGCAAGGGCGAGCGGGTGTGGATTTGGAATGGGCAGTGGAAGCGCCCCTTCGGCACCTGCGCGGAGTACATCGTGCTGCCTTCGGCGTTGGCGGTGAAGCTGCCGGCGCATGTGAGCTATGAGGCCGGCGCGTGCCTGGGCATTCCGGCCATGACCGCCGCTCACGCGGTTGCGGTGGCGCAGGCCGATGCCGCAAGCACGATTTTGATTTCCGGCGGCGCCGGCGGCGTCGGCCACTACGCCATCCAGTTCGCCAAGGCGCGCGGCGCCGTGGTGATCGCCACCGTCAGTTCGGATGCCAAGGCCAAGCTCGCGCTTGCGGCCGGCGCCGATCATGCGATCGATTACAAGCGCGAGAATGTCGGCGAACAGGTGAAGGATCTCACCGACGGCGCCGGCGTCGATGCGGCGATCGAGATGGATCTTGCCGCCAACGCAAAACTCTATCCCGGCGTCCTGCATGCGCGCAGCACGGTCGTGGTCTACGGCACCGGCAGCCCGGAGGCGGCCATCCCCGCGCAGTTCTTGCTGGTCAATCAAATCGCCATGCAATGGATTTTCGTCTATGAGCTGACGCAAGAAGAGCGCGCCGCCGCCATCGGCGCAATCACGCGCATGCTGGAGAGCAAGAACCTCATCAATAATGTCGCCCTCACCCTGCCGCTCAAGGACATTGTCGCCGCGCACGAGGCGGTGGAACAGGGCAAGGCCATGGGCAATGTGGTGATGACCGTATAAAAGATGTGAACAAACTCATGGGAGGCGATCAATGCGTAGTTCTATTGCTCTGCTATCCAGCTTGCTCATGACCGGGCTCGCCGGGTCCACGGCGCTTGCGCAGGAAGCAACTTTTTACACGGTCACCTATGTCGAGGTCGTGCCGCCCTCCACCGTGCAGACCGCGTATTTGCTCAAAATTTATCGCGAGGCAAGCCGCAAGGACCCGGGCGCCGTGCGCTTCGAAGTCACCCAGCGCCTCGACCGGCCCAATCAGTTCACCGTGCTTGCCGCCTGGACGGACCAGAAGGCATTCGAGGCCCACGCCGCCGCGTCGAATGCCAAAGCACTCAACGAGAAAATCGCGGCATCGCTCGCCGCTCCCAACGACACGCGCCAGCACGGCGCACTCGCGGTCGGTGCGATCAAGTCTGCTCAGGGTGCTACCGTTACGGCGGTCACCCACGTTGACGTCATCCCGCCGCAGAAGGACAACGGCGTCGCCGCGGTCAAACAGCTCGCGGAGGATAGTCGTAAGCATCCCGGCAATTTACGTTTCGACGCGTGGCAGCAGACTAATCGACCCAACCATTTCACCGTGGTCGAGACCTGGACCAACCGCGCCGCCTTCGACGCCCACATTATGCACGTACAAACCAGGGAGTTTCGCAACAAACTCATCACCATGACCGGCGCGCTCTATGATGAGCGACTCTATCGGATGCTGGACTGATACAGGGTATTGGAGGCCCCACTATGCCTTTCATTCAAGGAATGATCGTCGGTGCCGTGCTGTTGCTGGGCGTGGCCTATGTGCATGATACCGGGATGCTGCAGAACGGCGAAAAACCCGCCTTGCCGCTCGTCAATTGGAATACGCTGATTGGCATGATCGGCCGCTGGTGAGGCGCGAGGGATGTAGGATGCGGCGTGAGTCGGTAGGATGGGTTGAGCGCAGCGAAACCCATCGCAATGCCTAGCGCCAAAACAGATGATGGGTCTCGCTACCGCTCGACCCATCCTACGCGCTCGACGCCGACGTGATCCGCCACTTCCGCCGCACCGGCCGCGGCTGGCAAAGCCAGATCAACGTGGCGCTGCGCAAGGACGCAAAGCTGCCGGCGGAGAAAAGAAAGAAGGCGTGAGTCGAGCGCTAACCCTATTATTTTAACGAATTCCGCGTTAAAATAACCAAATGAACCGCGATCAGGTCATTGCCATATTGAAAGCGGCAGAGCCCGCGATCCGCGCGCTCGGGGCGAACGCCCTTTATCTCTATGGCTCATACGCTCGCGACGAAGCGCACCCCGATTCAGACATCGACATCTTTATAGACAAGGACCCGACCCGCCATTTCGGCTTCGACGAATTCATGACCATCTATTTCAAGCTGCAAGAAGCGCTTGGCACCGGAATCGGCTACACTACCCGCGAAGGCCTGGTGGAATTCTACCGGCCGGATATCGAGCGCGCGGCAATCCGAGTGTTCTGATGGCGGCGAGCGCCAATCCCCGCGCCCGGCTTGAGCATATCCTGTTTCATATTCGCGGCGTAGCGGACACGATCGGCGGCATCGGATTCGACACCTATACAAATGTTTATCACATGGAGCGCACCGTCGAGCGCACGGTGCAAATCATTTCCGAAGCGGTCCGTGCGTTGCCGCCCGAATTAACTGCACGATATTCGAATATCGAATGGGCGAAGATCGCGGGTATCGGCAACGTGCTGCGACACGAATACGAGCGGATCGATCCGCAGACAATGTGGGAAATAGCGACCGTGAGATTGCCGGAGCTGGAGGACGTCATCAGGCGGATGTTGGCGGACCTGAAAGGTTGAGCAGCGCCGCGTCGCGCGGCTGGCGGAGTCGCATCAACGTGGCGCTGCGCAAGGACGCGAAGCTGCCGGCGGAGAAAAGAAAGAAGGCGTGACGATGTAGGGTGGGCAAAGCGAAGCGCGCCCACCATCGCACGGCTATTTGCAAGCGAGTATCGCGATGCAATTACTACAGACTATTGGCAGACAAATCATATCGTGGCTACCGGCAAAATGCGCAATAGCCAAGGGCGGCGCAACCCTCTCGCCATCATTTAGAACGTCGTTAACCGCCCGGTTTCTAAGCGCAGTTGCAGCAAGATGCGCATGTCTACCAGCTGATCTGGATACCAATCTCGGCATCGATCAAAGATTGCGCGTGAAGATTTCGTCTTCCAAATCAGCGTTGCTATTTGGTGCGCCCCATTTGTTGGTCAGCGAGCGCTCGTCGCTCGATTTGGCTGCGGCGCTACTGAAGTACGCCGATTGCTTTATAGACGTTGGGTCGAATATTGGCCTTTACATATTTTATTTGCGATGCCGTGATTTGAGTGTAAAGCCGATTTATTATTTTGAGGCCGATCCCGATCTTTTTTCAAGCTTAAAGGCAAATATCAGCAGAAATGGATTCAAAAGTGTCGAAGGATTTCCGGTCGCCATGGCCGAGAAGGTTGGCAAATCGATTTTCTTTCAAAATATGACGGATGATAGCTCAGGTACCTTGATTAAAGAAGATTGGTCGAAGCACCTTCTACAGCGGATTGAAGTTGATACGACTTCCTTCGCGGCCTTCGTGAAAGAGCGTCAATTGAAGAACCTATTAGCAAAGGTCGATGTAGAAGGTGCTGAACAATTATTTCTTGACGGTGCAAAATCGAGTTTGGATAAACTTAATTTTCTGATTATCGAAATTCTCGGGCCGGCTGTCAGTCGAAAGTTTCCCGCGAGGTTGATCAGGGAGGGAAACTTTCACGCCTATTACATCAACGATTATCGCCTTGAGTACTCACCATCGGGCAATTTCACCTACGTGGAGCCATTTTATAACTGGCTATTTTGCAGAGAGAGCCCTGCAAGCCTTTACGATAGGCTTATTGGAACAAGGTTCCAAATAATTGCGTCAAGTCCGCAAACCGGGACCACCTCTACGAGGCAGATGCAAAAATTAAAATTGTAATTTGTAGCGCATTCTTAAACTTTTGCGTCCAGAGAATTTCTTAGATTAATTTCAGATCGAATCGCCTCACATCCTAAACACCCCAAACCTTGTCTCCCCCACCGGCGCATTGAGCGCCGCGCTCAATGCCAAAGCCAGCACGCGCCGCGTCTCGGACGGCGCGATGATGCCGTCGTCCCACAGCCGCGCGGTGGCGTAATACGGATTGCCCTCGGCTTCGTATTGCGCGCGGATCGGCGCCTTGAACTCGTCCTCTTCCGCCTTCGACCAGCGGCCGCCCTCGGCCTCGATGTTGTCGCGCCGCACCGTGGCGAGCACCGACGCCGCCTGCTCGCCGCCCATCACCGAGATGCGCGCACTTGGCCAAGTGAACAGA
This sequence comes from uncultured Hyphomicrobiales bacterium, assembly GCA_964575715.1. Classification (GTDB taxonomy): domain Bacteria; phylum Pseudomonadota; class Alphaproteobacteria; order Rhizobiales; family Xanthobacteraceae; genus PNAI01. The sequence continues at coordinate 23,245 of CAZNSG010000098.1, forward strand.
AAACGCGGGCCGTAGGCGCGCCCGCACATGCCGTAGTTGCCGGCGCCGAACGAGCCGCCGACGATCAGCGTGATCTTCGGCACCTGCGCGCAGGCCACCGCGGCCACCATCTTGGCGCCGTCCTTGGCGATGCCGCCGGCCTCGTAGTCGCGCCCGACCATAAAGCCGGAGATATTTTGCAGGAACAACAACGGTATGCGGCGCTGGCAGCACAATTCGATGAAATGCGCGGCTTTGAGCGCGCTCTCGGAAAACAAAATACCGTTGTTGGCGAGAATGCCCACGGGCATGCCGGCCAGATGCGCAAAGCCGGTGACGATCGTGGCGCCATAAAGCGCCTTGAATTCGTCGAACTCGGAGGCATCCACCAGCCGCGCGATCAGCTCGCGCGCGTCGTATTGCTTGCGCAAGTCCGCCGGCACGATGCCGTCAAGCTCCGTGATATCGTATTTCGGCTCGCGCGAAGCCCGCAGCGGAATATCGACGGTCTTCTTGCTGTTCAGGTTGGCCACGATCCGGCGCGCGATGGCCAGCGCATGCGCATCGTCCGAAGCCAGATGATCCGCCACGCCGGATTTGCGCGCATGCACGTCGGCGCCGCCCAAATCCTCGGCGGTGACCACCTCGCCGGTCGCCGCCTTCACCAGCGGCGGACCGCCGAGGAAGATGGTACCCTGCCCTTTGACGATCACGCATTCGTCCGCCATCGCCGGCACATAGGCGCCGCCCGCGGTGCACGAGCCCATCACGATTGCAATTTGCGCGATGCCGGCGGCCGAAAGCGTGGCCTGGTTGTAGAAGATGCGGCCGAAATGCTCTCGGTCGGGAAATACTTCCGTCTGATGCGGCAGGTTGGCGCCGCCGCTATCGACGAGATAGAGGCACGGCAGCCGGTTCTCGCGCGCGATCTCCTGCGCGCGCAGATGCTTCTTCACCGTCATCGGAAAATAAGTGCCGCCCTTGATCGTGGAGTCATTGCAAACGATCACGCATTCGCGGCCTTCCACGCGACCGATCCCGGTGATGAGACCGGCGCCGTGGATGGGATCGTCATACATGCCGTTGGCCGCCAGCGGCGAGAGTTCCAGAAACGGCGAGCCGGGATCGACGAGCCGCATCACGCGTTCGCGTGGAAGAATTTTTCCGCGCGCCACATGGCGCTCGCGCGCGCGCTCCGCGCCGCCCTCGGCGGCTTGCGCGCGGCGCTTGCGCAACTCATCGACCAGCGCGCCCATGCGCGCCGCATTGGCGCGGAATTCCTGCCCTTGCGTGTCTATCGTGGAGGTGATGGCCACCTAAGCCCTCCCGAATCTCGAACGCGGCCACTATGGCGCGCCACAATTAGGAAGGGAACGGGCCGCAAGTTTTCCCTCTCCCCGCTCAGCGGGGAGAGGGTGGCGAGGACCGGCAGGTCCGAGCCGGGTGAGGGGCAGTGCACGGCC
>CAZNSG010000099.1:0-5672 GCA_964575715.1 uncultured Hyphomicrobiales bacterium
CCGTCATTCCTTGGACCGGCACTGCGGCAAATTCATCGCATTCCGAAACGCCGAACCAAGACCCGGTTGAGAACGGCCAGGCTAGTGAAAGCAAACGCGGCCACGAATGCGAATTCTCAGCACCTGGTTACCGTCTGCGGCAACGGTTGCTGACCGGTGGCTTCCTGCGATTGGCGGATATGGACAGCAACCCGTTGGAACGCCTCGGTCGATATGAAGCCGCTTTGTGGCGTCAATTTTTGCAAGTGCTCTATTCACTCGATCAAGCGAAGTACCATCGTATCGCCGCATTGCGCGGCCGATTTACACCACGCCCGCCGCAATGGTGACGCGTCTGGGCAAGGTTCGGGGAGAGCACTTCTTATGTGTGACAAGCTTGGCCTCGGACATTGAAATGAAATTGGGTTCGTTTCGTAAAAGAGCGAATTGCTTAAGCAGTCCTTTATCTCGAGAAGCTTATCTGTCAGCCGATCCATCCACGGCGCGGGGTCGGTCGGATTGGGGGCGCCGCGACTTGCCAAAGTCGTCATTATGACGTACATTGTACATCCAATGTACAAACGAACTCACGGGAGTGTACGATGGCGCGCAAACAAGCAAGAATGGAAAAGCAGCTATCAGCGAAGCTGGAACGCCTCGGGTTCCGGGTCGATGGTCATACCAAGGAGTTAATTGAGCGCGCCGCACAGCTTGAGCGCCGCAAAGTGACAGAATTTTGTTTGGCCGCTCTGACCGACGCAGCACACCGGACAATTACACAACATGAGACACTCGTCCTATCTGACCGCGACCGGAAAGTGTTTTTTGACGTTCTGGTCAATCCACCAGCCGTAAGCGAACGGCTCAAACGGGCGATGGTGGCTCACCGTCGGCGGATTGCCCCCTGAATGTCAGCTGCGCCAAAGCCCGACCTCAAGATTGAGCCGCTTGCGTCGCATCACGACCGCGCCAACTTTGCATGTGGGGTCGAGAGTTTGGACCGCTATTTGAAGACGCAGGCAGGCCAGGATGTGAGGCGCAGAGCCAATGCCGTGTTCGTACTCGTAGACCCAAAGAGCCCCAATCTGATTCTTGGCTATTATACCTTATGCGCGACTGCGCTTTCCCAGGGCGCGATGCCCTTGGCGGTCCGCAAACATATTCCGTCATATCCGTTGGTGAGCGCGACGCTCATCGGGCGCCTTGCTGTTTCAGAAGTCTATCAGGGGAAGGGATTGGGTGGGCTTTTATTAGCCGATGCCGTACAGCGCGCTTTTGTCAGCGCAAACTCCATCGGCTCTTCGATGCTCGTAGTAGATGCTATCAACGAGCAAGCTGCGGCATTTTACCAAGCGAATGGTTTTGTACGCCTACCAGAATCAATGCGGTTGGTTTTACCAATCAGTTCGATCAAAAAATTGCTGAAAATTTGATGGCATTGACTGAAGATCTCGATTACTGAGACAATCATGGCCTTACCGCCGAAACTGTGATTATCGGAATCGAAGACGCAGCCGAATACGGCGCATTCGAATCCGAAATTGTCACCAAATACGACCCGAAATCCGTCGTTGAGCGAGAACTTATTCATCGCATAGCTTCGCTTTTATGGCGGTTGCGGCGGGCGACTTTAATCGAAACCGGTCTGCTGCGGATCGCATCAGGGCACGCGCAAGATTGTGATGATGGGGCTAATCACCAGGCCGATGCGCCATTGCCGGCCGCCAACATTCGATGGATTAGTGCTCCGGCAACATCCGAGCAACCAGACAATTAAAATCCGGTCACGGAGACCGCCAGCATGTGATCACGCGACGCTTCCTGCGGGTAGCTGACATGAGCGGGCAACCTTTGGAACGCGTTGGCCGATACGAGGCCAGTCTGTGGCGGCAGTTCGTGCAGGTGTTTTTCGCGCTCGATCAAGCGAAGTACCATCGTATCGCCGCATTGCGCGGCCGATTTACACCACGCCCGCCGCAATGGTGAATCATATTGCTTGAGCGCGGATGTTCTCCCTGCGTTCGGGGAGAAGTGATTTTTCACCGATCGCGCTCCGTAACAGACCGTTCTAAAGCGAGACGGATGTAGCGTTGGTAAGAGACGCCCGCCTTGGCGGCCCGTCTTTTCACGCTATCGAGCAGACCCTTGGACAGCCGCATGTTCACCCGCTCTGTCTTCGGCTTGAACTCAAAGCGAACGGGCACCATCCCCGACAGATCGTATTGCGTCAGATCGGCGGTCGCGACGAAATCCTCGGCGGACTTATCGTTCCGCAATTTTGGTAATTTCTTCCTCATAATGTGTGACTTCCTCCTTGTGCATATAACGGGCGCTAATTGGGTGAACAAACGGCTCATTGCCGCGCTTGCGTAGCGTGAAAACGAGAAAGATATAACGCCCTTTGGCGCTCGTTCCGATGGCTTTAAACCGCTCCTCCGCTTGCGAATGACGAGGGTCTGGAAAAACGGCGACCGGCATGTGGAACACCGCTTCGATATCAGCAATTGCGACGCTGTGTTTCCGGCATTTGTTGCGGTTGCCAAGGGCTTCGAGCAATATTCCGAGGCCATTTTCCAAAACCTGTCGGAGCTGCAGGTGTTAGACCGTTATGAGCGTAGAATTTCTTCCCGCCGTGACCGCGCGATCCGACAAATCGCAAAATACAGCGAGCGCAAGGACACTCCATAAAAAAAGGACAATGAGTGATATAATTTCCGTGATTGCTCTTTCTTGTCAGAGCTGTGTCGACGGTTTTTTTCAATCGACGTTGGTCAGGGTTTATAGATCGGGATACCAAGCGCCCGCGCCCCAGCAAGCAATTTTTTGTCATAGGTTGCCAGCTTGACCACCTGCCGGCGCGAACGCAGGAACTCGATCGCTGACAGGTGCAGAGCGTCGAGCGTGCGCACGGCTATCGGGAAAGGTTCCAGGGCACGCGCGAGAACTGGAGGCGCGAGTTCAATCAGTGCCACCCGGCCAATCAATGCTCGCACTTCGTCACCGTGCGAGCGCGCGAGCCCGCGCGCGTATATTCGGTTCCAAATTTCGTATTCAAGCAGTCGGCTGGATACCAGAAGTTCCTGCCATATCGAATCCGGCAGCGTCTGATCCTCGGTCAGCAGATAGGCCAAAGCGACCGACGTATCGAGATAGATCACCGGTTCTCTCGATCGTGCTCAATGTCGTTCATGACATCGCGAAAGGCGAGAACTGGCTTACGCGGGGGCGGACGACCTGAAGCAAGCGCGGGTGGCAGAACCCATCCCTCGCGAACGGCTTCAGCCAGCAACGAATCGGCGAGCAGTGGACTGCGACCAGGTTGCGGCGGCCCTATTTCGGCAACCACGCGGTCGCGGTCGGTGACAAGCACAGTTTCGCCGCCGGCAGCAAGGCGAACGTATTCGCTGAGCCTATTCTTGAGCACTTTGAGTCCAACCGAGCGCATTCACCAATGGTAGCTTCCGGAAGCTACATTTGTCAACCACAGGCGTCATTACCCGCGGCTGCGATATCGCCCAAGGGCTTCGCGCAATATTCCGAGGCCATTCTCCAAAACCTGTCGGAGCTGCAGGCGCTCGAGCGCTATGAGCGCCGGATTTCTTCCCGCCGTGACCGAGCCATCCGACAAATCGCCAAACGCAAGTAAAAAGAGAGTGGTATAATAATACCTCATCTGTTTTTGATCGTTTTGGCAGAACGAACCCAATTTTATGACGATATTGCAAGGCGTTGATTGTCCGATCGATCCCAACTTCCGCGTAGATAGATAAAGACCATGGTCAAGTTCGCCTATGTGTTGATCGTAAGTCTCAAGGAGGCGGCAGCTCATGCCGGCGGCCGCAAAGTGCGAAAGATGTGTGTCACCAAGGTGGAAACGCGTGGTGTAACAGCGATCCGCCGTTCCATGCGAATCTCGGCACACCGCTTTGCCGTGACCTATCGTATTGCGCTTGCCAGCTTGACCGGCTGACGGTGCGAACGCAGAAATTCGCTCGCTGACTGGTGCAGAACATCGAGCGTGACGTCCCGATGCAAGAGCGCTAAACGGCCGCTGCCATCAAAGCAGTGATTGCGCCAAAGCGCGCCAACGAGATGAAGAAAATTCGAATTGCAGTCGATGCCTTTGTTTTCTAGCGTCACTAAAGTCGTTTTATAGCTCTGTTCCTTCCCGCTAGTTCTATGCAAAGTATAACGCTACAGTCGTAGTCAGAGTGGAACCATGCATCTTCAAAAACGAATATTGATCACCGGCGGTTCGGGATTTCTTGGTTCGCATTTATGCGAACACCTTTTGGCGAAGAATGCCAATGTTCTCTGTCTCGATAATTTTTTCACCGGCTCCCGGCACAACATTGAACAACTGATCGGCCACAAGCGCTTCGAACTTGTCCGCCACGACGTGACCTTCCCATATTATGTGGAAGTCGACGAAATCTATAATTTGGCGTGCCCGGCATCTCCGGTGCACTACCAGCATGATCCGGTGCAAACGACCAAAACCAGCGTGCACGGCGCGATCAACATGCTCGGACTCGCCAAACGCGTGAAAGCAAAGATCCTGCAAGCCTCGACGTCCGAAGTTTATGGCGATCCACATGTGCATCCGCAGACCGAAGACTACTGGGGCCATGTCAATCCGATCGGCCAGCGCTCATGTTATGATGAAGGGAAACGCTGCGCCGAAACGCTGTTCTTCGATTACTGGCGGCAGCACCGGCTGCGCATCAAAGTCGCGCGGATTTTCAACACCTATGGGCCGCGCATGCATCCCAACGATGGGCGCGTGGTGTCGAATTTTATTGTGCAGGCGCTGTTGGGACGCGACATCACGGTCTATGGTGACGGCAATCAGACGCGCTCGTTCTGTTATGTCGACGATCTCATCGACGGTCTTGTCCGTCTCATGGACACGCCGGATGATGTTACTGGACCGGTGAATATAGGCAATCCAACTGAATTCTCGATTCAAGAGCTTGCCGCAACGATCATTGAATTGACCGGTTCTCGCTCCCGCATCGTTCATCGGGCGCTGCCCCATGACGATCCGCGCCAGCGCCGCCCGGATATTTCGCGAGCCAATGACATTTTGTCATGGACCCCGAGCACCCCGCTCAAGGAAGGCCTAACAAAAACGATTGCTTATTTTGACCGGCTGCTCGCCGATTCCGACGTTCGCGCGCTCCTGACTTAGAAAATCGCCGAAAATCACTCCCAGTTGGGAAAGTCTGGCTGATCGGGTGGAATTGGGTGAAGATTTGGCTTGCTAATTAGGTGTAATTGGGTGTCTATTCGGGTGTGCCAATCCGAACGATTAACACCGAGGCCATCCGGATCACTCCAGAGATCTTGGCACTCATTGCCGAGATCGACGAGTTCAAAGGCGCGTGGCGCGCGTTGGGCACGCTCGCACCGGAACGGCTCTCGGCGCTACGGCGCGTGGCGACGATCGAGAGCATCGGCTCCTCAACTCGAATCGAGGGCAGCAAGATGTCCGACCGTGAGGTCGAGCGGCTGCTCACCAATCTCGAGATCAAATCCTTTGCCAGCCGCGACGAGCAGGAAGTAGCAGGCTACGCCGAGGTGATGGAGCTGGTGTTCCGGTCGTGGCAAGACATCGCCATCACCGAGAACCACATTAAGCAGCTACATCGCGACCTCCTAGTCCACAGCGAGAAGGATGCGCGGCATCGGGG
>CAZNSG010000100.1:0-4951 GCA_964575715.1 uncultured Hyphomicrobiales bacterium
ACCTTCCTTCGCCCGCCGAAGCGGGCTTCCAGCCTTCGCAGCCGAAGCGGCTGCTTCGGCGGAGTAGGCTCGCGAAGGCGGGAAACCGGTTCCCACCCCCGGATCAAGTCCGGGGGCAGGCTTTTTCGGGATCATGCTCTAGCCCGGCTTGCGGATGGCGAATTTATTATTGAACGAGGTGAATTCGACTTTCTGCAGATAGGCAAAATTTATGACGTTCCATTGCACCTGCTCCCAGTCGAAATCGTCGCCGATCAGGCAGCCGCCGGGACGCAGGATCTCCCAATAGAGTTCTAGGTCGGCGCGAAAGCCGCGCGCGGTATGGTCGCCATCGAGATAGATCAGGTCAGGGGTAAAACTACATTCGCGCAGCACCTCGGCGGCGGCGATGCTGGTGATGGAGAACGGCACGATAATATCGTGCAGGCCATGCCGAACGACATTGCGCATGAAATCGTCATAGTACGTGGCGCGGCCGTCGATGAGCTTGAGGCTGGCGTGTTGCGATGCGTCCAGAAAATGCTCGGAACTGCCTAGCCAAGTGTCGACGCAGATGATGCAACCATCGTTGAGACCCGCCGCGCGCAGCATTTGCCCCATGTGGATAGCGCTGCCGCCGAGCCAGGTGCCGACTTCCACGATCAGGCCCGGTTTGATCAAATCGACATACTGTTTGAAATAAGGATGGGTAGAGCCCCAGCCTTCCGGCAGCGTGGCGCTCGCGGCTTGGGATTTTGTGTGGGATGCGAACGGATCGACGCCATCGTAGAGACGATCGATGAAGGACTGCCGAATTGACATGCCTGCTCCCGATACTCACATTTGTGCGGCGTGATACCACATTCGGATGGCGGCGTGCCACGGTGAGCGCTTTGCCGCAACGATTGGCGGCATTTGGATCGCTCCATGCTTGAGACTTCGAGTGCATCGATACTGGAAGCGCACAAGGCGCGCGCGCGGACGTGGTTCGAGACGCTGCGCGATCAAATTTGCGCGGCGCTCGAAGCTGTCGAAGACGCCCTGCCACCACGCGCGCCGCTCGCCGAACGCGCGGCCGGACGTTTTAAGCGCACGCCCTGGACGCGCACCGATCACACGGCCATGCAACCGGTCCCGGGTTTACCCGAGATCGGCAATTTAAGTACCGGGCCGGCTAAAGCCGACCCGGATGGCGGCGGCGGGGTGATGGCGATGATGCATGGCCGCGTGTTCGAAAAGGTCGGCGTGCATTGCTCGACCGTGCATGGCGAATTCGCACCGGAATTCCGCAAGGACATTCCGGGCGCGGAGAACGATGCGCGCTTCTGGGCTTCCGGGATTTCGCTGATCGCGCATCCGCACAATCCGCAGGTGCCGGCGGTGCATATGAACACGCGCTTTGTGGTCACCGCCAAGGCCTGGTTCGGGGGCGGCGCCGACTTGACGCCCGTGCTGGAGCGGCGGCGCACGCAGCACGATCCCGACACGCTTGCGTTTCATGCCGCGATGAAAGCGGCCTGCGATGCGCATCCCGCAGTCGCGCCCTACGACAAATACAAACATTGGTGCGATGACTATTTTTTCCTGAAACACCGCAATGAAATGCGCGGCATCGGTGGCATTTTTTACGATTACCTTACGTCGAACGATTGGGATGCTGATTTTGCCTTTACGCAAGATGTCGGCCGTGCGTTTGTGAACATCTATCCGCAGCTCGTGCGCAAGAATTTCGCGGCGCCGTGGAGCGAAGCCGAGCGTGAAGAACAGCTCATACGGCGCGGGCGCTATGTGGAGTTCAATCTGCTCTACGACCGCGGCACGATCTTCGGCCTGCGCACCGGCGGCAATGTGGAGTCGATCCTCTCATCCTTGCCGCCGCTGGTGAAATGGCCGTGATGTTTTTCCCTCTCCCCAGCCGAAGTCGGATTTATCCGACTTCGGCCAATCTAAATGCCGAACTCGGGTAAACCCGAGTTCGGGCGGGGAGAGGGATTCAGCTAGCGCCTAAACGCCCCGACCACAATCGCCGCGCCGCCAAGCAGCACCACCGCGTCGAGGATCGCGGTATGCACATGCAGCGGCAGGCGCGCGACAAAAGCCTTGGCAAGGAAGGCGCCAGGAAACGCCACCAGCCCGATCAAGAGCGCAAGCGCGATGACCTGGGCGTCGATCGCGCCCGCAGCGCCAAACACCGCAAGCCGGACCATCCCGATCGCGACCGAAATTACCGCGTCGGTGGCGATGACGGCTGAGCCTTGCAGGCCGGCCGCCATCAACAGGGATAAAAGGATTACTCCCGCGCCCACCGTGCCGCCGACCGCCGCGCCATAGCCGGCGGCGCCGGCCACGAGACCACGGTCGCCTAGACCGACCGCGTGCCGCTTGAGCAGATAGCGCAGCGGCACGGTGAGCATCAGCATGGTGCCGATGACCAGCATCGCGCCTTGGCCGGTGAGCAGGGTGTAGCCATAGGCGCTGAACATGCAGGGCACGACGGCGCCGGCGAGCACGAGCAGCACGCGCCGCCGGTCGATGAAGCGCACAAAGGCCACCGCGCGGCTGGTATTGGTGAGAATTCCCGCCATGGCGATGATCGGCACCGCCGGCTCGGCGCCCACGATCGGCACTAGCACCAGTGGCATGAGCGCGCCGGTGCCGTAGCCGGCCACGCCGCCGAGCACGGATGCAAACAGCGCGACGGTTGCGACCAGCGCGAGTTGAAGAATCGAAATGTCGGCAAGGGCGGCGAGCACGGCGCGGCACGGTAGACGCGATCCAACGCGAGGGCCAGCGCCGGGAAGCTCGAGCAATTTTCAATAGTGTAGGGTGGGCAAAGGCGCGTAGCGCCGTGCCCACGCGACAATTGCAAAGTGTGACAAAGCTCCCGCGTGGGCATCGACTGCGTCGATGCCCACCCTACAAGCTGGATTCCCGCGTGCGCGGGAATGAGCGGATTATGGCATTGCCAGTGTCGTGGCTACCGTGCCGGGTCACGAGATCGGCGGGCGAGATCAAGACACCGAACGCCTCGCACCAGATCACCACGCTCGGATAATCCTTGAGGTTGACGCCGGCCGGAATGGCATAGCGCTGGCTGCCCTTGAACGCGCGCAGGCGGCCGAGATCGATGAACATCGCATTCTTCACCGGCGCTTCGTTGCGGATATTGGCCGCGGGCACGAGATAGACGTGAAATTTTGGGCCCGGCCCGACCTCGAAATCGCCTTCCAGGAAAACGGTGCGCTCATAAACGCTCACCTTGCCGCGGCCCCAGTGCACGGGGTCGGACGGATTGGCGTGGATGAAGGTGCCGGTGGCGTGAAGCGGTGAGCGGTCGGCTTCGGTGAGCTGCTCGAAGGCGGGCGGCGGCGGGAACACGTAAGGGAAAAGAAAAAATCCCAGCGCGACACCAAAGCCGGTGCCGAGAATACCGCCGAGAAGAAAAATAGCAAATCCGCGCCAGAAGCTTCGCATGAAAGACCCCATCTGCCGTCGAGCGGCCGAAACTTAAACGAGCGAGGCCGCACGCGTCAGCTATATCCTTAATCGCCGTTGGCTATCGCGCGCGGCCGAGTTATACCGCGCTGCATACAGCAGCCCGCCGAAGCCGGTGCCCAAGATTCCGCCGAGAACAAAGATCGCAATCGAGCGCCAGAAGGTTTTCATTGCGGCCTCCAGATTCAGAGCGGGACGAAACGCCTCAGTTTACGGCGGCTGGGGTTTTGGGTCACGTCGGCCGAAGTTAGGTTACGTTCGCGCTGCCTTGCAAAAAATTTGCCTTGCCCTCTGGCGCTGAAATCCATATAATATGAATATTATGGATAATCAGGACAATCCTCGAGCGACCGTCAGTTCGGCCGAGTTTCAGCGGAATCTGGGGCTCTACCAGGACAAAGCGCTGGCCGGGCCGGTCACAATCACCAGGAATGGCCGCGAGCGGCTAGTGCTGTTGTCAGTTGAAGAATATCAGCGGCTCAAGCGCCGCGACCGGCGGGTTTTCGCGGTCGAAGATACGAGTGAGCGACAGATAGCCGCGCTGAAGAAGGCGCGCGTGCCGAAAGGCAACGAGCATCTCAATGCGGAACTAAAAAACCGGACGGCGTGATGCTTCCTGCGCCGGCGCCCGGCCTGGTTATTCGCTATGCCTATTTATGGCTGCACGAGCATCAGGCGGGACGCGAGGAAGGCACGAAAGATCGTCCTTGCGCGTTGATCCTGGCACTTGCCGAAGAGGACGGCGACACGCGCGTCACGGTCCTGCCACTCACCCACAGCCTTCCGGTGGATCCTGCCGCTGCCATTGAATTGCCGCTCGCAACCAAAAATCGTCTCGGCCTTGATTCCGAACGCTCGTGGATTGTTTTGAGCGAAGGCAACGAATTCCTCTGGCCCGGGCCCGATTTGCGCCCCGTTCCCGGCGCCGACCCGAGCACCATTGCCTACGGTTTCTTGCCGCCGCGATTTTTTAATATCGTGCGCGAACGTTTTCTGGCTTTGACGCGGCAGCGTAAATCACAACGGGTGAGAAGAACCGAGTAGCACGTAGGTTGGGTTCGCGCGGCCCGGGCGTGTGTCGCTCCGGCAAATCATTCATTCCGCGCGTAACCCAACATTCCCTGCCGTGACGTTGGGTTACGCGCGGTTCAACCTGTTCAATTTTACCACCAGCGCCGGTGGCCGCGCGAACCCAACCTACAGCGCCGTTGCATCATAGCGCGTCGAAGACGCGCGTGAACGCGCTTCGCTTCGGCGAAGGCAGGCCGCATCCGGGACAGGCACATAAAGTCACGGCCGTCCTAACATTGCCACAATTTAGGAATTAATTCCGCATCGTTCTGTCCGCTAAAGGGCGTTCTCATGAGACGTTCATGGGGCGGGGCAGGATGCGGCGCCTGCTGTTGCGGCTCGTAATCGCAGCACCGGGACGCCTCGGGTCACCGTCCGGCCCCACTATGAGGGTCTGCCTTTAATG
>CAZNSG010000101.1:0-1962 GCA_964575715.1 uncultured Hyphomicrobiales bacterium
GACCCAATGGTTGCTGTCCGGGTCCACCACCAGCACTTGCCCGTCCAAATCGAGCAGCGCATCGAGCGCAGGATCCCGCTTCATTTATTATCATTATCAGATAATGATAAGCTATTCAAGAAAAAAGCAGCGCGTAGGGCGCAATAGCCCTCGGGTCCGCGCTTCGCGCGGCCCAAGGGTAAACTCCGCGTATTGCGCCAAATATTGCCTAAACCCGCTCTCCAAATTCGCCGGAAAATTCACTATCGCCCGCCCAATCCTCGGGGAAAAGCCCCGCGCGGACGTCGCGGTGAAACGAAGAATGCGGCCGGTCACTCTCCTGCCCACGGGCGGCGTGCGGTGTGGCGAACATGCACGATCTCAACGACGCCGTCGCTCTCGATCACGCGATAGAAAATTTTGAACCTGTATCGTTGAACGATTTTTCCGCGCACGTCTGCAATCGTCGTCACTTCGGCGGCGCGAGGATTTCTCCTAATGAATTCGACCGCCGCGTAAATGGCGGTCATTACGTTCGCTGCCCCACTTGGGCTGCGCTCTACGAGATACTTGTAAATGGAGGCAAGGTCGTTTGTGGCGCGCCGGCTGTAGCGAACCTTCATAGAACGCCGCAGCGTTTCCAGAAAGCCCGCATCTCTTCCTCGCTCACCGCGTCGCCGCGATCGAGCTGAGCGAGACCTTCACGAATTGCAGCCGCCTCATCCTCATCCAGCACATAGACGCCGGTACGGCGCGCCTCGATTTCACGCGCCACCTCCGCGAGCTCTTCCTGATCCTGTTCCGGCCAGGAACTGACGTGCTGCAGGATTTCTTTGACTTTTGGACTCATCGTTGAACGATAGCACAAATCCGCGACATCCGGGATTCTTCTTTTCGCGGTGACGCCCGCCCCGAATGATGCTGACGCGTCATCCGGGCACAGGCTCCGCGCCGTAACCCACCATGCGACATTGCGGTACGGAAGGCGGTGGGTTACGCGCCCATAGCCCGTCGAAGACGGGCGTGTACGCCCTGATGGGCGTTAACCCACCCTTGTAATAGCGCAATCGGCCTCATGGTGAGGAGCGCAGCGAAGCTGCGCGTCTCGAACCATGTGGCCGCCCCCATCCTTCGAGACGCGTCGCTGCGCGACGCTCCTCTGGATGAGGGCGGAGCAGACATTTCGCCGCGAGTTAATGGTTGCTACGCGCTACTCCGCCGCTTCCAGAGCCAGCGTCAGCGAGATCGTGCGGTAAGGCACTTCCGGCCGGATTTTTCCGCGCGCGCCGCGATGCAGGCGCACGAAGCCGTAGCGCTCCATCGTCTTCAAGGTGCGGGAGAGATTGGATGGCTTGCGCCCGGTGCGGGCGGCAAGGTCGTGCAGCGACTGCGGCTGCGTGGCGGCGATCGTGTTCAACAAGGCGCGGTTTTTGTTCGACAGCACCTTGGCAAAGCTCTCGGGCGAGGTGAACCACACCTTGGGGTCGTCCTTGGAGGGCTTGAGACGTCCGCGCGCGATCGCCATGGTGCGCTTCTTCATGTCTTCGATACTGGCAATGCCGACATTGAGCGTTTTCATTTGAGCACTCCTTTTTCGCGCAGGACCGCATCGACCTCGGTCCAAAAATCGGCAAGCAGGGTTGCCGCGTCCCGGTAGTCGTAGGGCCGGACCGTTTTCAGGCGGTGCCTGTGGTCCCGCGCTTTGCGCCGATCGCCGCCCGCGCGCGCACGGCATGGGCATTATCGAACCCGACCAGGCGCTCGCCTTTCGGTCCATGCAGCGAGAGCGCATAGTCGATCCCATGGGGCTTGGCTGCCGTCACCGGCACACGCCGGACGGTAAACCGGACCCAATGGTTGCTGTCCGGGTCCACCACCAGCACTTGCCCGTCCAAATCGAGCAGCGCATCGAGCGCAGGATCCCGCTTCATTTATTATCATTATCAGATAATGATAAGCTATTCAAGAAAAAAGCAGCGCGTA
>CAZNSG010000102.1:0-1990 GCA_964575715.1 uncultured Hyphomicrobiales bacterium
CGCCGGCGTTCCGCGCCGAGATCAAGCAACTGCTGGGCGAGGGGTAGACCGTTCGCTGGTAAAGAGCTGAACTAACGCGGACATTGTTTTGCGGGAGCGAATGGCCCGTGCCGGTCTTCAATATAATATAATTAGGGCGCCCCGCATGGCACTGCATCTCGAACTCGGGCTCGATACGTTCGGCGACATTACCGCCGGCGCCGACGGGCAAAAGCTTTCGCACGCGCAAGTCATCCGGCACGTCGTTGAGGAGGCCACGCTCGCCGATGAACTCGGCGTCGACTTTATCGGGGTCGGTGAGCACCACCGCGATGACTTTGCCGTATCCGCGCCCGAAATCGTGCTTGCCGCGATTGCGGGACGCACCCAGCGCATCCATCTCGGCTCGGCCGTCACGGTGCTCAGCTCAGACGATCCGATCCGCGTGTTTCAGCGCTTCGCGACGCTGGACGCCGCATCGAATGGGCGGGCGGAAGTCATTCTCGGGCGCGGCTCGTTCACGGAGTCGTTTCCGCTGTTTGGCTATGCGCTGAGCCAGTACGAGGAACTGTTCGAGGAGAAGCTCGATCTGTTCGCGGCGCTTCTCAAGCAGCAACCCGTCACTTGGAGCGGCAATACGCGTCCACCCCTGACAAACCAGCGGGTGTTTCCCCCGACCGAATCCGGCTCGCTCAAAACCTGGGTCGGAGTCGGCGGAAGCCCAGAATCCGTCATCCGCGCCGCGCGCCATGGTCTGCCGCTGATGCTCGCCATCATCGGCGGCGAGCCTAAGCGATTCCTGCCCTATGTAGACTTGTATCGCCGCGCGCTCGACCAGCTCGGCAAGCCTGCGCTGCCGATTGGACTCCATTCACCGGGTTATGTCGCCGACACCGATGCGCAGGCGCGCGAAGAGTTCTGGCCCGACTACAAGCGCATGCGCGACCGGATCGGCGCCGAGCGCGGCTGGGGACCCATGGGGCGCGAAGAATTCGATAGGGAAGCCGATCACGGCTCCATGTACATCGGCTCGCCCGAAACCGTGGCGCGCAAGATCGCCGCGACAACAAAGCTTCTCGGTCTTGCGCGCTTCGACATGAAGTACAGCGCGGGTCCACTGCCGCATGCGAAGCTCATGCGATGTATCGAGCTCTATGGCCGCAGAGTGATTCCGCTGGTGCGCGAGATGCTCAGCTGATACCAACCGGCATAAACTTTGACCCGTCATTCCGGGGCGCGAGCGGAGCTCGCGAGCCCGGAATCCATAATCACGATAGGTGGTTATGGATTCCGGCCCTCGCCGCTAACGCGGCTCGACCGGAATGACGAATTAAGAGAGTTGGTATGACGTGCTTCAATTCGAGAGCAGCGCCGCGGCAATGTCAATCACTCGGCCGGCTCGACCACCAGATCGGCGCCGTCGGCGCGGATGACGCGCACGCGGCTGCCGGCTTGACGATCCGTCCCGCAGCTGACCCGCCAAATCGTGTCATCAATGTGAATCGTGCCGGCACCGTCGACGATCGGCTTGTCGAGGGTGAAGACGCGGCCGACCAGCGCCTCGGCGCGGCGGTTGAGGAAGGGAAGCTCATCGGGCGACTCGACGTTGTGCGCAAACCGCTTCCAAAGCGGGATCGAGGCCGCCGCGAACACCGCGAACGCAACGCCCTGCCACTGCCATGACAAGTCGCTCCAGATAAACGACAGCACGCCCACCAGAATGGCCGCAAGCCCAAGCCACATCATGAACGCGCCGGGCGCCACCAGTTCAAGCGCGAGCAGGATGGCGCCGAGGATGATCCATTTCCAGGCCCCCAGCGAAACGATGAACGGCATCATGGCGCGGCCTCGTCAGCTCGAAGCGCCGCCGAACGGACCGGTCGGCGGGACGGTCGGCCGCCGCAGCGGCGGCGGTGTTGGCGGCGTGCCGCCGGTTCTCGCGTCGCCGCTGAACGTGGCCTTGGCGATCTCGGCAATGCCGGCGAGCGAGCCGAGCACGCCAGCACTCTCC
>CAZNSG010000103.1:0-2441 GCA_964575715.1 uncultured Hyphomicrobiales bacterium
ACACCCGCTGGGTGAAAAGCGAAGGGCTCGACATCATCAGCTCGTTCTATGTGCCGAACTTGCATACGGTCGAACTAAAGCCCTGGGCGCGGCGCGGCGGCCATGGCGTGTTCATGAATCACGAGGCCTCGCGCACGTCCAACGATTGCTATGTGTGCGAAATCCCGCCCGGCAAGAAGCTCGAACCGCAGCGGCAGTTGTTCGAAGAGACCGTCATGATCCTCGACGGCCGCGGTTCGACAACGGTGTGGAACGATTCGGGCCAGCGCATCACCTTCGAATGGAAGGCGGGCGCGCTGTTCGCGATTCCGCTCAACTGCTGGCATCAGCATTTTAACGGGTCGGGGCGGGAGGGCGTGCGCTACGTGGCGGTGACCAATGCGCCGATTGTCATCAATCTCTATGAGGACATCGATTTCATCTTTGGCACCAAGTACGACTTTAAGGAGCGCTTTAGCGGCGAGCCGGATTACTTCAGTGCCAAAAACGAGACCAAGGGTTTCCTGCTGGCGACCAATTTCGTGCCGGATGCTGTCAATCTGCCGCTGATCACGGCCAAGGAGCGCGGCGCGGGCGGCGGACACATCCGCTTTAACTTCGCGAAGAGCTCGCTCAACAGTCACATTTCGCAGTTTCCGATCGGCACCTACAAGAAGGCGCATGCGCACGGGCCCGGCGCGCATGTGATCATCCTCTCGGGCGAAGGATTTTCGCTGATGTGGCCGGAAGGCGATAAGCCGCGGCGCTTTGAGTGGCAGGTCGGCACGATGATCGTGCCGCCGAACATGTGGTTCCATCAGCACTTCAACACCGGCACAACGCCGGCGCGCTATCTCGCGTTCAAGCATGAGGGCGTGGCCATCCGCAACGCGCAAGGCGTGCCCAAGGCTTGGATCAGCCGGCGCGCCGGTGGCGATCAGGTCGATTATGCCGATGAGAATCCGGTAACGCGTGAGCTGTTCGCCCAGGAGCTGGCAAAACGCGGACTCGCCTCGCAGATGGACAAGGCCTATGCGGCGGAGAAAGCAGACCTGACGCCGACGCAGTCGGCCGACGAGGAGGAGAAGGCCCATGCATGACGTTCCGGGCGAAACGCACTGGCATGAACCGAGCGGCGGCCAGCGCGCGGGCTTTGGCAAATTCGGCCGGCCAAAAACCCCATATGACAGCTTCATGGAGTCGGAGGGAATTCCGGTCTTCCGCGACATCGGCGTGAGCAAGGTGCAGAACCTGCCGCTCGCGCCGTGGAAGCGCACCGGCGGCCGCGGCACCTACATCCAACTCCATGGCACCGAAGGGAAATGGGGTTGCTATGTGATCGAGGTGCCCGGCGCCGGCGCGATCAATGCAGAGCGGCACATCTACGAAGAAATTATCTACGTGGTTGAAGGCCGCGGCACCACCGAGGTCTGGCTCGATGGCGACTCCAAGCGCCATGTGTTCGAGTGGCAGAAGGGCTCGTTGTTTTCGATTCCCGTCAACGCCTGGCATCGCCTGGTCAATGCCAGTTCGGCGCCGGCGCTGTTGCTTGTAGGCACGACGGCGCCGAATCTGATGAATCTCATCAACAATGTCGGCGCGATCTTCGACTGTCCGTATCAGTTCCGCGACCGGTTTTCCGGCGCCGACGATTTCTACAAGTACAAGGACGACATCGAACCCGATCCGGTGCGCGGACTTGCCATGCGCCGGACCAATTTCGTGCCCGATATCGTCAACTGCGATCTGCCGCTCGACAACCGGCGCTCGCCCGGCTTCCGCCGGATCGAGCCGTTCATGACCGGCAACACGTTCTATCTCTGGATCGGCCAGCACGAGAATGGCCGCTATTCCAAGGCGCACGCCCACACGTCGGCGGCGGTGCTGATCTGCATCAAGGGCAAGGGTTACACCTATACGTGGCCGGAGCGGAATGGCGTGACGCCCTGGAAAGACGGCAAGCAAAACGAGATCAAACGCGTCGATTACGAGCCGGTCGGCCTGGTGTCGGCGGCGCCGGGCGGCGCGCGCTGGTACCACCAGCATTTCGGCGCCTCGAAGGAGCCATTTCGTCTGACGGCGTGGTTTGGGCCGCACAATCCCGGCCGCGAGGCTGGCCCGCCGGGCGAGCAGCACATCGATTACACCGCCATGGACATTTCCGAAGGCGGCAGCGCGATTCCGTACTGGATGGAGGATCCGTACATCAAGAAGGAGTACGACGAGCGGCTGCGGCGCGAAGGCGTCGAGAACCGCATGCGAGCTGAATTTTACGACAAGGACTTCAAGGGCGAATTGCCGAAGGAGTAGCCACACATTCACCTCTCCCCGCTTGCGGCTATCGTATTCACACATCTCGTGGCGCCTCGTCTGTGCCGCCCAAAAAAGCGAGTCTTTTCAATGCTCACACTGGAGTCGTTGGCCAAAGTCTTTCGTATTGCCGGGATCTCCTAAGTGCTTGA
>CAZNSG010000104.1:0-14830 GCA_964575715.1 uncultured Hyphomicrobiales bacterium
GCGCTCGATCGCGTCGGCTGCTTCCGCTACGAGCCGGTGTCTGGCGCTAAAGCGAACGATCTCGCCGCGCTTGTACCCAAGGAAGTGACCGAGGAACGCTGGCACCGTTTCATGGCGCGGCAGCAGACGATCTCGGTGAAACGGCTCAAACGCAAGATCGGCACGCGCCAACAGGTCATCATCGACGAAGCGGGTCCGGTCCCCGGACTTGATCCTGGGATGGCCAAAGGGCGATCAAAGGGCGACGCGCCGGAGATCGACGGCGCGGTCTATGTGGCGAGCCGGCGGCCCTTGCGCGTCGGCGAGATCGCGACGGTGAAGATCGAGCGCGCCGACGAATACGACCTGCATGGGACCGCGGTGGGATTTTAAATCAGTTTTCGGATGAGTTGACGCATATACTGCGCGCTCCCTCTCCCCGCTTGCGGGGAGAGGGTTGGGGTGAGGGGGTGTTTCGCGCACAGAATCACGGAAAGTCCCCCTCACCCGACTTGCTCGCGCGCGCGAGCAAGTCGACCTCTCCCCGCAAGCGGGGAGGTGAAGCGGGTATGCGGCACTGTCTGATTCAATCCTGCTGAATCAAAGTCTAGGCGGCGTTCTTAAGGATCGTTACGATCGCGTGCGTGAGCTTCGCGAGTTCCTCCGCGCCGATGGTAAATGCCGGCGTTAGATAAATCACATTCCCGAACGGGCGGATGAATACGCCCTCGGCGATAAAGCGCGCGCGCAAGCTTTCGAGATCGTCGATGCGCTCGAACTCGACCACGCCGATGGCGCCCATCACGCGCACATTCTTGACGCCGGGCAAATCGCGGCAGGGCGCAAGCTCTTGCGACATCTGCCGCGAAATCGCCGCGACCTGCTTCAAGCGTGGTTCCTGCTCGAACAGATCGAGCGCGGCATTGGCGGCGGCGCAGGCCAGCGCATTGCCCATGTAGGTCGGCCCGTGCATGAGCGCGTGCTTGGGATCGTCCGACCAGAACGCTTCGAATACGCCGCGCCGCGCGATGGTGGCGGCGAGCGGGAGCGTGCCGCCGGTAAGCGCCTTCGAGAGCGTGACGATGTCGGGCGTCACACCTGCCGCCGCGCAGGCGAACAGCGTGCCGGTGCGGCCGAAGCCGGTGAAAATCTCGTCAAAAATCAGCAACAGATCGTAGCGGTCGGCGAGCTTGCGCAAAATTCTCAGCACTTCGGCGTCATGGAAGCGCATGCCGCCCGCGCCCTGCACCAGGGGCTCGATGACGATGCCGGCGATCTCATCGGCATGGCGCTGCAGGAAGTTTTCCAGGGCGGCCGCGCTCGCCTCGTCGCGCGGAAGTTCGAGAATGAATTGCTCCGGCAGCAACCCGGCAAACATCTCATGCATGCCGACTTCGGGGTCGCACAGCGCCATGGCGCCAGTGGTATCGCCGTGATAGCCGCCCTTGAACGCGACAAACTTTGAACGCGTTCGCACACCGCGATTGCGCCAGTACTGCACCGCCATCTTGAGCGCGATCTCGACCGCGACCGAGCCGGACTCGCAAAAAAACACCCGATCCAGATCGCGCGGCAGCAGCGCCGCGAGCCGACGCGCCAGCGTCAGCGCCTGTTCGTGCACAAGGCCGCCAAACATGACATGGGGCATGATGGCGAGCTGGCGCTCGAGAGCCGCGCGGATGTACGGATGGTTATAGCCGTGGCAGGCGGTCCACCAGGAGGCAATGCCGTCGATGAGTTCGCGGCCGTCAGCCAGCACGATGCGGCAGCCTTCGGTGCGCGCGACCGCAAGCGGCGGCCGCATGGTCTTCATCTGCGCATAAGGCAGCCAGACATGTCCAAGCCCGGCCTCATACCAGCCGGGCACGGCCGCGGGCGAGTTTTTGCGTGTTCGGTCATCCATGCGTCATTGTGCCTTCCATCGCACATCAGGTCACTCTAAATGAGAAGCTGGGGGATCGGTGATGGGCTCGCTCGATGAATTCGCCAAGGCGAAGCTGGCAGCGCTCGAGCAGGCGGGCTTGCGCCGCGCGCTGGTCGAGACCGCACGGAGCGATGGTCTGTGGGTGGAGCGCGGCGGTCGGCGGCTGTTGTCGTTCTGCTGCAACGACTACCTCAATCTGACGCAGCATCCGGCGCTCAAAGCGGCGGCGATCGCGGCGATTTCGCGCCATGGCGTGGGGGCCGGCGCCTCGCGGCTGGTCACCGGCAACCACCCGCTCTATGGCGAGCTGGAAGCCAAGCTGGCGCGGCTCAAAGAGACCGAAGCGGCTTGCGTGTTCGGCTCGGGCTATCTCGCCAATGCGGGCATCATACCGGCGTTGGTCGGCAGCGACGATCTCATACTGATCGATGCGCTGGCGCACGCGAGCCTGTGGACCGGCGCGCGGCTATCGCGCGCGAATGCGATCGCGTTTCGACATAACGATGCGGGGCATGCCGGCGCGCTGCTCGATGCGCATCGTACACGCCATCCGCGTGCGCTCATCGTCACCGAAGGCGTGTTCTCCATGGATGGCGATCGCGCGCCGCTCGATGAACTGTTTAGCGTCTCACAGCGCGCCGATGCGTGGCTCATGGTCGATGACGCCCATGCCATCGGCGTGATCAACGAGGGGCGCGGATCGTTGATTGCAGGCGATCCCGGCGCCAACCTGCTGCAGATGGGAACGTTGTCCAAGGCGATCGGCGGCTATGGCGGATATCTGTGCGCCTCGCGCGCGGTCATCGAACTCATTCACAACCGCGCGCGCACGCTGATCTATGCAACCGGGCTGCCGCCGGCGACGGTTGCCGCCGCTATCGCCGCGTTGGATCTGATCGCGGGTGAGCCCGCCTATGTCGCGCGGCCTCTCGCCAAAGCCAAAGCATTTACCCAACGCGCCAGGCTCCCGGCAGCGCAGAGTGCGATCGTGCCGGTGGTCGTCGGCGATGCCGCAGCGGCCATGGACGCGTCTCGCTTGTTGGAGAACGAAGGATTTCTGGTGGTCGCGATCCGGCCGCCGACGGTGCCCGAGGGCACCGCGCGGCTGCGGATCACGTTTACCGCCGCGCACGCCGATGACGAGGTCGAGCGGCTCGCCGACTTGGTGCGGACGAAGATTCTGGCACGACCATGAGCGCGATCTTCATTACCGCAACCGGGACGGATATCGGCAAGACCACTCTCGCCACCGCGCTGATCCGGCATTTTCGCGGCATCGGACAAGCGGTCGATGCGCTTAAACCCGTGGTCACCGGCTTCGATCCCGCGCGCCCGGAGGCGAGCGATACCGGCCAACTGCTTGCCGCGCTTGGCCGGTCCATTACATCGAACGAAATTGCGCGCATTTCGCCCTGGCGGTTCGCCGCCGCCTTGGCGCCCGATCTGGCGGCGCAGCGCGAGGGCCGCACGCTCGACTTCGATACGCTGCTCGAGTTTTCACAAAACGCCGTGCGCAATCACACCGGCACGCTGTTGATCGAGGGGATCGGCGGCATCATGGTGCCGCTGGATGCGCGCCACACCGTGCTCGATTGGATGAGCGCGCTGGAGGCTCCCCTGGTGCTGGTCGCGGGAAGCTATCTTGGCAGCATCAGCCACACGCTCACCTGCCTCGATGTCCTGCGGCGGCACGCGCTAGCCGTCCGCGTGGTGGTGGTGAGCGAAACTCGGGGTTCGACCGTCACAGTTACGGAAACGATCGAGTCCGTAGCGCGGTTCGCGCAGCCTATTCCGGTGCTGGGCCTGCCCTGGCAGACGGCGCTTTCAAGGGGGGATGAAATACATAATATATCATTATATTGTAATTAGTTATTGCTATATTCTCTACTTGATTTATATCGATCTAATTAATCACTTTAAGTACTTAAAATATCAGTTCACGACTGCAACCATTCCAGCTTGAACGCTGTCTCAATCGTAGCCCAAAGATTCAACAGCGCATGCAGAGCGATGGTGAGGACGGTCGATCCGCTCGACCAGCGTATCCAGCCTAATGCTACGCCAATGATGAAGATCTGCGGCAGGTCCCGCCAATCATACTGGATGTGAAGCATCGTCCAGAGGAGCGCGATGACCACAATTGCTAGTGGTTCGCTGCCGGGCTGGCGCGCAAATCCCCGATAAACAAACCCGCGGAAGATGATTTCTTCAACCAGCGGGGCGAACAGAACAATCGCAATGAACATCCCGGGGAGCCAGCCCGCCGCCTTGGCCGTGCGATAAGATTCCACCTGAAAAAACGACACCACGTCACGTCCGAGGAGTGCCGTTGCGCCCTCGACTACAGCGACGAGGCCGACGATCAAGACGAGCGCCGGGACGATATCCTTTCGGCGCGGTAATACCAAGCCGAGATATGCGGCAGATGACCAGCGCTTTAATCGGATAGCAAGCGCCACCACGGCAATTTGCACGGGCGCGGAAATAATCGTGGTTATTGAGACGAGCACGCCGTTGTATTGCCCCGACGAAGTTTCGAGCAAACGCAGAAATTCATCGAATCCAAACCACCAGATGCCGCCAATGATTCCAACTCCAGTACTGACGACCAACGCCAGCACCGTCCAGCCAATCGTTGCCACGTAGCCCCAGGGCGCGGGAGGAACGGACAGGGATAGGGGCGATGCGCCGCCGCCGGCCGATGGTTCGTGCTGCGCGAATGTCATGCGTGAATATTCTCCGAGCCCTTGGATTGGCTCAGTTCGGGGAGAACGTCGGATGAATTTAAGCAGGGCTACAAATTGTTACGGCAGCAGAATTGAGGCTCCCGTGGTCCCGCGGCTTTCCAGATCGCGGTGTGATTTCACCGCATCTTTCAATGGATATTTCTGGTTCACCGCAATCTTGACCTTCCCGCTCGACACGATGTCGAACAGATCGTTGGCGATGGCGAGCAGATCCTCGCGCTTGGCGGCGTAGGTGTTGAGTGTCGGGCGGGTGGCGAACAGCGAGCCCTTCGCTTGGAGGAGATTGATATTGAAGGCCTCGATCGGGCCCGATGCGCTGCCGAAGCTTACGAACATGCCAAGCGGGCGGATGCAATCGAGGGAGGCAGGAAACGTGGTTTTGCCGATGCCGTCATAAACCACGTCGCAGAGCTTGCCGCCGGTGATTTCCTTGACCTTGGCGGCGAAATCCTCGTTGCGATAAAGGATCGTATGGTGGGCGCCGTTGGCCTTGGCGAGCGCGGCTTTGTCTTCGCTGCCCACGGTGCCGATCACGGTGGCGCCGAGCGCCCTGCCCCATTGGCACAACAGCACGCCAACGCCTCCGGCGGCGGCGTGCACAAGAATGGTATTGCCGGGTTGCACCTTGAAGGTCCGGCGCAGCAGATATTGCGCGGTCATGCCCTTGAGCATCATGCCGGCGGCCTGCTCGTAGGATATCTTGTCGGGGAGTTTCACCGCGCGATCGGCCGGCAATAGCCGCTCCCCCGCGTAACCGCCGAGCGCCACCACATAACCGATGCGATCGCCAACCTTGAGGTCGCTGACGCCGGGGCCGACCGCGATCACCTCGCCCGCGCCCTCGTTGCCGGCTACGAACGGCATGCCGGCCGGCGCCGGATACATGCCCATGCGGAAGTAGGTGTCGATGTAATTGACGCCGCAGGCGTGCTGCTTGATCTTGATCTGGCCGGGGCCGGGAGCGCCGATCTCGATCTGCTCAAAGGTCAACACTTCTGGGCCGCCGTGTTTGTGCACCCGGATCGCCGCTACCATTGTTCTCTCCCGTTTTTTATCCACGCAGCGTCTGCCGCCGCGGCGCGATCATAGGGAGTGGCGCGGCGAAGAGGCAATAGCGATAGCGCGGTTAGCGCCGCCTTGGCAGCCAGCCGAGGCCAAGGAAATAGAGGCCGATCGCGCACAGGCCGGACGTCACCCACAGGGCCGGCTTTAGCTCGTCGCCGACTGCGATCAACGCAAGAACCGCCCACAGCACGAGCAGGCTGACGGTGAGCGGGCGCGCCCAGGCGACGCGAAAGGGATGGACAAAACGCAGCGGCACGAAGGTGAGCACGACAAATAGCGCCACCGCCGCAAGCGCGATCTGCGGCGCTGGCTGGAGCAGCAAGAGATAGAAAGTCACGAGGTTCCACAATCCCGGAAAGCCGCGAAAGTAGTTATCTGTGGTCTTCATCTCCTGGTCGGCAAAATAAAGCGCGCCGGAGACGGCGATCGCTGCTCCTGACGGCACGGCCATGGCCGGGGGCAGGAGCCCACTTGCGGCGATGGCAAAGGCGGGTACGAACACGTAAGTGACGAAATCAACGATGAGATCGAGTGTGGCGCCGGACCAGCGCGGCAACGTCTCGGCGACTTGAAGCCGGCGGGCGAGCGGGCCGTCGATGGCGTCGACGATGAGCGCAAGTCCGAGCGCGATGAACATCGGCGCCCAGTCGCCGCGCGCGGCCGCGATTAACGCGAGCAGCGCCAGCGCTACACCCAGCGCAGTCAAAACATGGACTGAAAATGCAAGCGCGCGCACGGACGCTGTTCTCCCTCCCTAGTGTCCCGAATCCGAAGTTCGCCTGAATTCACAGCACCCACGTTAGCGAACTTCGGATTCGAAGGGACACTAGCAATGTATAGATTCTAGCGGTCTGCTGAAAAACCCTCGATGGTCATTCCGGGACGGCGCGGAGCGCCGGACCCGGAATCCAGTAACACGCGCAAAACATGCATCTGGATTCCGGGTTCGCGCCTTCGGCGCGCCCCGGAATGACAGCCGTGGAGTATTTCAGCAGACTGCTAGTGTGGTTTTGGTTCAGAAGTTCCCTTGACGGACTCGCCGCGGGGATGAAGGGAACTTCTGAACCACCACACTAGCGGAGAATACGGTCTATCGATTGCCCCAGTCGAGCCTGCAGATCTCGGCCGAGCGGCCCTCGAAGTTCCAGTTGCGGCCAAACAGGCGGAAGCGCGATTTGTCGGCGCGCGCCACGGTAATGTCCGGCGCAATCCAGTACTCGCTGTTGCGGATAACGACGTTGCCTTGGTTTTTGCCTTTGACCGGCGTGATGGCGCCGTCCACGATCTTCTCGATCTTGATGATGCGGGTTTCGCCCAGGATTTCGTAGGTGATGGGAATTTGGCGCACGCCGAGGAAACTGCCCGCCAGGATCTTTAGCAGACCGGTCGAGCCGCCAGCACGGCCGGTCATGATCCAAGTCAGCGCCTTGACTGCTTGGGCCGATGCCTTGTCGTCCACGAACAGCGCCATGGTCCAGTTGCCGCGCGCAAGCCGGCCCGGAATGTCGGCCATGAATCCAAACGTGACGCCGGAAAGATCGACCTCGCCGAAGCGGCCGTCATCGATGCGCACGCCGGCCCAGGTCTGACAATAACCTTCGGTCGGCGCGTGTTGGCCGAGCGAGAGCACGCACGGGCAGAACACCGCGCAATTGCAGGAGAGCGCAAGCTCGCCTTTGAGGTGCCATTGTTCGGCGGCGCGAATGTCCGGCTCCCAACGCGACGCCATCACTTGAACTCCATTGCCATGAGCGCGATGCCGATCGCCGTGAATGCACCGCCGAGCGCGCGCGAGAAGCGCGTCGTGCTCGTCAACTTCTCGATGGTCATGAGCGCGCCCAAGGCCGCCATCCACAGCACGTTCATGCTGCCGGCCGCGAACATCGCGAGCATCAGCGCCCAGCAGCAGCCAAGGCAATAGAGTCCCTGGCGCAGGCCAAGCACAAAAACACCGCGCGTGGCCGTAGTCCAGTTGGCAAAAAAGAACGGGAACGGCCGCTGGCACAACGCCAGGCACGCTTGCTTGAGCGACGAGAATTGATAAAGGCCGGCGGCGAGGAATAGCGCGCCGGCGATTGGTGCCGGAACATTCGTAATATCGACGAAGGCGGCCGACGCAAGCAGCCACTGCAAGAGAGCCGCAATCAATGCGAAGCCGAGCCAGACCGCCGTATAGCCGGCCGTAAGCACCAGCGGCGAGACCACGAATTCGCACTTGCGCGCGGCGGTATCGGCGATCTCGGCATAGGTCAGGATCATGGGGCCCGCGCTGGGCAGCATCATCGCCAGCGTCATCGCCGCCCACATGGCAACCACGAGCGCAATGTCATACGCGTTCGATGGGCGCCCAAGCGCCGGCCGGCAAAGCGCATCGAGCCATGCGCTCGCCGGGTCAGCCAGCATCAGGCCGCAGGCTGCCCATCCCAGCGCGGCCAGCGCCAGCACGCAGGCGATGGCGACCGGCTTAGGCCGGGTCAAAACGGCCGCCAGCCGCGATTCGGCGGGGCTAAGATAAGTCAGCGCCGCAATGTTTACGATATCGTTCACTGCTTACACATAGCGCATTGATCGCACGGACGAAATCGCCAGGGCAATATGGTTGCCGGGGCCAGCTGCCATTTTGCGTTGGTCAGCAGCATCTTGAGGATTAGGCCGCACGAACAGATCGTTTTGGCGCGATTTTCCACCTACATTAGCGTCCGATGGCAGCCAACGGGCATCGATCAACGGCCAGAGCGGCAGTGGTGGGCAGCGGCCCGGCGGGCTTGACCGCGGCGATCGCGCTTGCCGCGGCGGGCGTTGTCACCGCGCTGATCGGCCGGCGGCCCGAGCATGCACGAAATACTCCCGACCACCGCACCACCGCCCTGCTCGCCGGTTCGGTCACCGCGCTGGAAACACTCGGCGTCTGGCCGCGCTGCCGGGCGCAGGCGGCGCCGTTGCGCATGATGCGTATTATCGATGATACATCGCGGCTGATCCGCGCGCCGGAAGTCACATTCGCCGCATCCGAGATCGGGCTCGATGCGTTTGGCTACAACATCGAAAATCGCCATCTGCTGGCCGCTCTCTCTGCGCGCGCAAAGGAACTGCCCGCACTTACGCGCATTGAGGACGAAGCGCGCGCGGTCGAGATCGACGCGCGCGGCGTGACCATCAAACTCAACGCGGGCGGCGAAGTCACGGCGGATCTTGCGATCGGCGCCGATGGCCGGCACTCGCTCTGCCGCACCGCCGCCGGCATCGAGACCGACGGACGAAGCTATCCGCAGACCGCGCTCACTTTCAACTTAAGCCACTCGCGCGCACACCAGGACATTTCGACGGAGTTTCACACCGCGAGCGGGCCGTTCACGCTGGTCCCGCTGCCGGGGCAGCGATCGAGCCTGGTTTGCGTGCTCGACCCGGCGATGGCCGTGCAGATCGGCGAGCTTGACGGCGAGGCGCTGGCGGAAGAATTAGAGCGGCGCGCGCATTCGATCCTTGGCCGATTTGAGCTCGAAGCAGGCCGCGGCGTTTTCCCGCTTTCAATCGCGACCGCCCGGCAGTTCGCCGCCAACCGCGTGGCGCTGGTGGGCGAAGCCGCCCACCTCATCCCGCCGATCGGCGCGCAGGGCCTCAATCTCGGCTTGCGCGATGCCGCCACCATCGGCGAGCTCGTGGTCGCCGCCCACCGCGACGGCGGTGATATTGGCGGGTCCAAGCTGCTTGGCCGCTACGACACGCTGCGCCGGGCCGACATCAAGAGCCGCGCGTTTGCCATCGATATGCTGAACCAGACGCTGCTTTCCGATTTCCTTCCAGTTCAGGGCGCGCGCGGGCTAGGGCTTTACCTCATCGATCGGATTGGTCCGCTCCGCCGCGCGCTGATGCGCGAGGGCGTGCAACCGGCTTCCCAGCCGCGCCTGATGCGCGGGGAGCTGCTGTAGATCGAGACAAGGATCAGCCCGGTGAAACATCCGCGACAGTTCTACCAGCCGCTTGCGATCGGCGCGCCCTTGCCGTTGCGCGCGTTGCCGGTGCGGCTTGAGCGCATGATCCACTTCATTCCGCCGCATATCGAAAAAATCATGGCGAAGGTGCCGGCGCTCGCGCGCGAGGTCGATGTGATCCTTGGCAATCTCGAGGATGCGATTCCGGCGGGCGCCAAGGAGGCGGCGCGGGCGGGTTTCATCGCCATGGCCAAGGCGGCCGATTTCGGCACGACCGGGCTGTGGACGCGGATCAATGCGCTCAATTCGCCCTGGGCGCTCGATGACGTCACGCAGATCGTGACTGCGGTCGGCAACAAGCTCGATGTCATCATGCTGCCCAAGGTCGATGGGGTGTGGGATATCCATTATCTCGATCAATTGCTGGCGCAGCTCGAAGCCAAATATGAAGTGAAAAAACCCATTCTCATCCATGCCATCCTGGAGACGCCGCAGGGCGTCAACAATGTCGAAGCGATCGCGGCTGCTTCGCCCCGCATGCACGGTATCAGCCTGGGGCCGGCCGATCTCGCGGCCGCGCGCGGGATGAAGACCACGCGCGTGGGCGGCGGTCATCCCGGCTATGCCGTGTTGGCCGATGCAGGAGTGGGCGGCGAGCGTAAGAAATTCCAGCAAGACTTGTGGCACTACTCGCTGGCCAAAATGGTGGATGCCTGCGCTAGCGCGGGGATCAAGGCGTTTTACGGACCATTCGGCGATTTCGCCGATCCGGCCGGCTGCGAGGCGCAGTTCCGCAATGCCTTTTTGCTGGGTTGCACGGGTGCGTGGACCTTGCATCCCTCGCAGGTGGCTATCGCCAAGCAGGTATTCTCGCCCGACCCGGCCGAGGTTGCAGTTGCACAAAAAATTTTGGCGGCCATGCCGGAGGGCTCCGGCGCCGCCATGATCGACGGCAAGATGCAGGATGACGCCACCTGGAAACAGGCCAAAATCCTGGTCGATTTGGCGCGCCTTGTCGCAGCCAAGGACCTGGACATGAGGGTGCGCTATCGACTCTAATTGGTTGCGGCAATCTGGGTACGGGTGAGTTCTCGGGGCGCACGTGCGTATAAAGACCGTTCGTTACGTGTTGAGCTGCTGTGTGCTACTGCTTGCCCCATCGGCGGCGCGTTCCGATGCATGCTCGAATCTGCAGGCGGTGATCGCAAAAGCAACGGACTTGAAGCACGCAATGCAACGCGAAGCCACGCCGCTGCTCATGTCAGCCCAAATTCCGGCGCGCCACCAAGGTGTCTGCACCGCCGCCCAGAACCTGAGAAATCACATCGTGATGCTGGCGGGTCACGTTGACCTTAAGTGCCTAAGTCAAGAACAGTACACGAATCTGACCGCCAGCCTCAACGCCAGCATGAGGGACGCAAACAGCAACATTGGCTTGTTTTGCCCCTGATACCGAGCAATTGCTCGGTCGAGCCGCCGATCTGTTTTCGCCATAATTCCGCAATCGCCGGACCATTTGCCGACCGTGCCCTCCTGCTCTGCCCGCCGTACGCCACAATCTGACCCTATGTTTGCAAGCCATGCTCAAGACCCATGTTGCAAAATTCAAGATTGGCGAAGTCGTCCGCCACCGCGTGTTCCCGTTCCGGGGCGTGGTATTCGACATCGATCCGGTATTCGACAACACCGAGGAATGGTGGCTGTCGATTCCGGCCGAGGTGCGGCCGCACAAGGATCAGCCGTTCTATCATCTCTATGCTGAGAATGCGGAGACCGAGTATGTCGCCTACGTTTCCGAACAAAATCTGCTGCCCGACACTTCGGGAGACCCGATCCGCCACCCGGGGGTGGATGCGATGTTCGAGAAAGATGCCCAGGGAGGGTATCGGCCGCGGAGCGCAATGATCAATTGACGCGCACCACAGCAGTGCGTGCGGAGACCGCAGCGCAATTTTCTTCGGAAGCAAAAAAGGCGTGCCGGGCGGGCGCGCCTTGGTCGTTTATGAGAATTCGAAACAGCTGCCGTTACGGCTTGGCCGGCGGCTGACCCTTGCGGGTGAGCTCCTCTTCCTTCTTCTTGGCGCGGTCACGCAATGCATTCTGCAGCGCCAGCTCCTGCTCCGCCTCGGCTTTGAGGTCGGTCGCTGGTCCATCATAGGCTTTGGCGAAATCGACGAGCGGCAACTGCGGACTCAACGTTTGTCCGTTGAAAATCGTCTGAAGTGTGAGGAACTTCCCTTTCTTGAGCCCCGCAATCACATCCGCGGTGATCTCGTATTGCGATACGCAGCCGAACAAGGGCGGCGGCACATTCGGCGGCACGCATACGATATAAGGCGCAGTCGCTTGGAGCGGGCCCTGATCGATCACGATGTGAGTGCCGCGCTGCAGGTCAACGCCGTAAATAAATGAAACGGCCAGCAGTTTTTTAGGATCGCCCTCGACTTCCATAATCGTGGCGCGGACAACCAGGACGCCCGCGTCCTCACGACCTTCCATGAACAGGAAGCACGGCTGTTTGCCGCCGGGAGTCGGATTGACCTCCTTGGGCGGGCAGACTTTGGTCCAGCGTCGGTAAATCAGCTGCGGAATGACGACGGGCGGGGTCTGCGCTTGTTGCTGGGCGCCTGGCGGTGTTGCCTGCTGACCCACTGGAGGTTTTTGCGCTGGCGGTTTTTTCGGAGCGGCCGCCGGCTTTTGCGCGGGTGGTGGAGTCTGTGCAACCGCATCAAGTGTGGCAGTCGCGGCGAGTATCGTCGCCGCCATGATGGTCGCGATAACTCCGCCGACTGCTCGTGCGCGCGCAGATCCGTTCATGCGATTCATGATAATCCCTCTCTCGCCCGCTCGGCAACTGGCGCGCAAACTGGGCATTCGTCTTCTGTTTTGACGCCAATAAAGGCAACAGCGTGACATGCGGTTCCGGCCTGATTAGCCGAAATCGGGGTTGCAATCAAAGTCTTGTCGCGAATCGGGGAGAAAACTGCATTTAAACGGGAAAAACCAAAGCATCGCCACGCCGTCATTGATCCGTTGGTCAATCCAGGAAGTCCGCCGCATCGCCATCAGACTTGCTCGAAAGCGGATTCAACCCGCGCATGTCATCGCATGGTCATTCTGGCGCAGGGCTCACCAGGCCGCCGCTCAGCGCGCTCACCTCAAAGCAAAAAGGCAACTGTAATGCTAGCCAGGCAAGCCGCTGGGCCAACGCCTCCTTATTGCTATTGCATTCAGTTCGAGCAGCGAACATTTTGAAACGCATCACATGCGGGATCTTGACACTGACGGGCGCTGCCAATGACGTAGGTCACGATGCCGTTCTGCCCAACATTCTCAGCCTTCGTAAAACTCGTGGCGCGGCTGTACCCATTCAGCCTGCAGAAGACATCCGCGGCAGGCTGCCCACACTGCTCCGCCCACTTGAAGCACCAATCGAGCCGCATTCCGGCGTAGGTCGGCGTGGCAATATCGGCCGTTGCACCAGCTGCGGGAAGTGTTGGGACGGCATCGAACCGACCTTCGTGGACGCGGCTGTCGCCGTCAGCCACGCGGACGAGGGCGTAGAGCCGTTGAAGATCGGTGCCTTCGCCGCCAACCGACGTGCCTGTCAAGTCGATCGACCCGGCTGGTGCAGACCCTATATATGTCCAGCTACCATCGGCACCGCTCCCGGATCTCCAGAGTGATCCGTCGCCGTCCACCGAAACCAAGGCGTCGGAGGTCGCCGCGATCATCTTCGACGTCGGCCGCTTTCCAACGCGCGTCCAGCCATTGTCCGCTCCGCCAGAGCCATTGCGCCAGAGGATCTGGTCATCATTCAACGCCCATAGTATGGGGAAGCCAGATCCCCCGGTCATGCCGGCGATATCCTTCGTCGCGATGATCCGGCCGACCTGCTGGGTCGGCAAGACCACCCCTGGAAGTCCCAAACTGATAGAGGCCGCGGTCGACGAGAGGAGGTTTCGTTGACTACCGAGAAAATAGAGGATACCCGCCGCGCAGGTGAAGCTGCTCACGCCGTCAGGCACGTCGAAGGCCTTTAGCCAGCTTTGGCTGCCCCATTGCGTGCTGCGCGATACCTCCCGACCCACGAGCCCATACACGGAGCCATCGTGGCACGCCGCAATAGATCGCAGCCCCAAACCCGGTGTACTAACCTGGCGCCAGGACAAGGTACCCCCGGTCAGCATCGCCCTGTACCAAGCTGATTGGTCGGGATGGATCGCCCCGTTTGAGTCCGCACCACCTTGGGACCACGTTGTTACATATCGTCCACCGTTCGGCTCGGTACCCTGCGCCACGCCGACGAGGTGCTTGGTGCCCAAGCCGTCGGTCCAGAAAAGCGGTCCCCCGGAATCACCGCCTAAGACCATGGCCGTGGCTGTCCCCGTGGCTGTCCCTGTGGCTTTGAGCATGTTCGGTTGACGGACGCCGAACGATGTGAACGGGAATGTCGTGAAGGTGGCAGTCGCACGCTGCCTGAATTGGGGAAAGGTCGCGATCGTCTGGCTTGTCTGACCCCATCCGACCATCTCCAGCAATTTTCCTTGGAAGTAGCTGACAGGTGTCTGGCCGCCGGGAATAGCCGTCAGGACGGAGGCGGGCACAGCGATGTTCGCAGGGACAGCGCGGCTGAGCGCTAGCATCACGACGTCATCGAAACCGGCAATGGCGTAGTGGGTTACGGTCGCTGTGAACAACGGGCTCTGGTTGTCCGTTCCAAAAAAGATCGTGCGCTGCGCTAGACTCGCGAGCGGGTAGGGGTGCCAAACCCTTGGCGCCTCGAAATTGCCGCCCGCCGTGGTACCTAAGAATGGCGGTAGACCTTGGGCAGGGGGCACCACCGTGAACGCTCCCACCCGGCAATGGCCGGCCGTAACAACAATGCGCGGATGAATCAGGGTGCCAGTACAGCCGGTGCCCAACAATACAGCCGCATTGTTGCGTGGATTCGACGTGTCGTTGCTCGACGCGGTCAACGCCAGAACGCTGGTGATGCCAAGGCCAAAGGTCAGCAAAATGGTGCTACTAAAGACGGCTATCCTAGCAGCCTGTCGGACTTAACGCAGTCTGGCAACGGGCGTAGAATCACAACTATTGATTCTCCCAATGAGAGCGCCCTTCCGATGAACAATTTTCGCACGATTGACCGCCAGACCGGGTTTCTGCTTCCGCCGTCCGTT
>CAZNSG010000105.1:0-11635 GCA_964575715.1 uncultured Hyphomicrobiales bacterium
CGCGAAGGCGGGAAACCGGTTCCCACCCGCGGAACTCGGGCTTGCCCGAGTTCCGAAGCATAGTACGCCGGAAGTCGGGTAAACCCGACTTCCGGTATCATAGGCGAGCGAAGCGACGCCGTCCTTCGGACGGCTATGGGCAAGACCCGAGGGGCAAGCCCAATTAGAGCGTTCACGCCCGTCTTCGACGGGCTATGGACAGGCGCCGCGACGCCGTCCTGCGGACGGCTATGGTCAGGGGGCAGGCTTTTTCGGGATCATGCGCTAGCGAATTTACCGTTAGGCCGCCGGGGCTAGCAGAAGTGCTTCATCCGCTATTTAGCCGCCATTCGTGCGTCTTTAGGGCGCTGCATTGCGAAAACTTCCTGCACCACTGCGTATTGGTCATAGCCGCAGCGCGCAATCGGACGCATCGCAGCCGTATCAAGCTTGCCGTTCTTAAGGTAGCGATCGTCGATATGCACCCCTATGGCCTGGCCGAACACCACGTAGCGATCGAGGGCGCGGCCATCGATATCGTCGAGCTTGACGGTCTTGAGCCACTTGCATTCGAGTGCGCAGGGCGAGGCCGCAACCCGTGGCGGCTTGACCAGGCGCGAGGGCGCAGGGGTCAGTCCCGCCGCCTGCATCTCGCTCACTCCACGCGCCAGCGGCGCCGAAGTCGCGTTCATCGCGGTACGCAGGTCATAGGTCGCAAGGCTGCAGACGAATTCCTTGCTCTCCTCAACAAAAGCGACGGAATCCTTCTGGCCTTCACTGGAAAACATCACGATGGGCGGACGATCGGTGATGGCATTGAAGAAGGAATAGGGCGCGAGATTGATCTCGCCCTTTGCGCTCATGGTGGTGATCCAGCCGATCGGGCGCGGGGCCACGATCGCCTTGAACGGATTGTGGGGCAGCCCATGATCGTTCTTGCGCGTGTCGTAGAACATGCAAAATTTTCCGCTGGTCTGAGATAAGGCTTGATGCCGGTCCTATTGTAAGCGAGCGCGCCATAGTCGAGCGCGGCATGCAAGCAGAGCAGATTATCATGGAACGGCAGACGAGGGCGGGTAAACCGGGCGGGTGGCGTTCAGCGCTCTCTTGTTTTGAGATAACCAATATACCGGCATTGGCTTGAAATTGCCGTGATTTCAGTCGAAAAACATCGGCATGACGGGGAACCCACGTCCATACGCCTGCCGAATGACGCTCACGCTGCTGGGGTTACTGTGGCCGTTGAGTGGAGTGCTCGCGCAAACGCCTCCAGGCGGGGCGGTGCTGCAAGCGCAATCGCAGTCAACGACACAAATGCCGCCGACACAAATGCCGCCGTCGGCGTCGCGACCGGCTCCGCCGGTCTTCACGCTCAACGCGCCGCCGGGCGGCGGGAACGTCGCGCCCAGTCCGCCCATGCCGCTCCGGCTATCGCCAAGTCCGCCGCAGCCGCCGCAGCCGCCGCCGCAGCCATTGCCGCAGTTGCGCGCCGGCGAAGTCGCCTTGCTCCTTGGCGCCCGTTTCGACGGCGAAAAGCCGATCACCGGCGGATTGCACTGGCGGATCTACGCCGACAAGCCCGAACACAATGGTGTGCACCGTTTAATCAAAGAAGACAAAACCGCATTGCCCGCATTGGCATTGCCCGCTGGCGGCTACATTGTGCATGTCACACTTGGCCTTGCGAGTGCCGTCAGAACGGTACAGCTGCGCGATCAGGTGACGCGCGAAGTGTTAGAAATTCCAGCCGGCGGATTGCGCCTGGAAGGGCGCGTCGGCGACACAAAGATTGCATCGGGACATATCTCGTTCGACATTTACAAGGGCAGCCAGTTTGAGCCGGGCGAAAAGAAGCCGATCGCGGCGAGCGTTGTGACCGGCGATGTGGTGCTGCTGCCCGACGGCACATATTTCATCGTTTCGAAATACGGCGATGGCAATGCCGTGGTGCGCTCCGATATTCGGGTGGCGGCAGGCAAGCTCACCGACGTGACGGTGACCCACCGCGCCGCGGCCATCATGTTTAAGTTGGTCAGCCGCAAGGGCGGAGAGGCGCTCGCGAATACCGAATGGGCCGTGGTGTCTTCGTCCGGCGACGTGATCGCGGAGACCAAAGGCGCTTTCCCGCGCGTCATCCTGGCGGAAGGCGAGTATCGCGTCATCGCTAGGAACGAGAACAAGACCTATCCGCACGACATCAAGGTCATCACCGGCGTCGACGGCGAGATCGAAGTGCTGGCGAGGTGATCGCAATTTCCGGTTGAGCAAGTCGCCTCATGCCGAGGCTTTATTCACCCGCCTTACATCCGGCGGCACCGCTTCGCCGGCGAGCATATTGAGTGCCGAGTCGAGCGGCATCACGGTCCGCTCTTCCTTGCCGAGCCGGCGGATCGAGACGGTGCGGTCGGCGGCTTCCTTCTTGCCGATCACCAGGAGCGCCGGCACTTTGGCATGCGAGTGCTCGCGCACCTTGTAATTGATCTTCTCGTTGCGCAAATCGAGCTCGGCGCGCAGGCCCACGCGCTGGACAAGGTTGAGCGCCTCGCGCGCATAGTCGTCGGTGTCCGAGGTGATGGTGGCGATCACCGCCTGCAGCGGGCTGAGCCAAAGCGGAAAATGCCCGGCGCAATGCTCGATCAAGATACCGATAAAGCGTTCGAGCGAGCCGAACATGGCCCGGTGCAGCATCACCGGGGTCACTTTGTTGGAATGGTCGTCGATGTAGAACGCGCCGAGCCGGCCGGGCAAATTGAGATCGACCTGCACGGTGCCACACTGCCAATCGCGCCCAATCGCATCGCGCAGCACGTATTCCAACTTCGGTCCATAAAATGCGCCTTCGCCCTTGTTCAGTGCCCATGGCCGGCCGGAAGCCTTGAGTGCGGCCATCAATGCCGCCTCGGCCTTGTCCCACACCGCGTCGTCGCCGATGCGCTTTTCCGGCCGGTCGGAGAATTTGATGGTGACATCGGGAAAGCCGAAGTCCTGATAGATGGAGAGGATCAGATCGTTGATTTTTAGGCTCTCCTCGGCGATCTGGCTCTCGGTGATGAACACATGCGCGTCGTCCTGGGTGAAGGCGCGCACGCGCATGAGGCCGTGCAGCGCGCCGGAAGGCTCGAAGCGGTGCACCTTGCCGAACTCGGCGATTTTTAGCGGCAGGTCGCGATAGGATTTGAGGCCGTTCTTGAAAATCTGCACGTGACCGGGGCAGTTCATCGGCTTGATCACGTACAGCCGCTCGTCATCTTTACGTTCCTCGGTGAGGAACATCATGTCGCGATATTTCTCCATATGGCCCGACGCGACCCAGAGCGATGAATCCATGAGCTGGGGTGAGTTGACCTCGACGTAGCCGGAATCGCTCTGGCGGCGTCGGATGTAGTTTTCGAGCGCCTGGAACAGGGTCCAGCCCTTGGCGTGCCAGAACACAGACCCCGGCGCTTCCTCCTGGAAATGAAACAGATCCATTTCGCGGCCGAGCCGGCGGTGGTCGCGGCGCTCGGCCTCATCGATCTGCTTCAAGTAGGCATCGAGCTCCTCCTGCTTGTTGAAGGCTGTGCCGTAGATGCGCGTGAGCATCGGGTTGCGCGAATCTCCACGCCAATAGGCGCCGGCGACCTTCATGAGCTTGAACGCCGAGCCGATCTTGCCGGTTGAGGTCATGTGCGGGCCGCGGCAGAGGTCGAACCAGTCGCCTTGCTTGTAAATCTTGAGCTGCTGGTCTTCGGGGATGGCGTCGACCAGCTCGACCTTGAACAGCTCGCCCTTGTCGCGGAACACCTGCTTGGCCTGGTCGCGGCTCCAGATTTCCTTCTCGAACGGTTTGTCGCGCGCGATAATCTCGCGCATTTTTTTCTCGATTGCGGGAAAATCCTCGGGCGTGAACGGCTCGTTGCGCGCGAAGTCGTAATAGAAACCGTTCTCGATGATTGGGCCGATGGTGACCTGGGTGCCCGGCCACAATGTCTGCACCGCTTCGGCCAGCACATGCGCGCAGTCGTGGCGAATGAGTTCGAGCGCGCGCGGATCTTCGCGCGTGAGGAATTCGATTTTCGCATCGCGGTCGATCGGATCGGCGAGGTCGGCCAGCGCGCCATCAAGCGCCATGGCGACCGTGCGCTTTAAGAGCGAGGGCGAGATGCCCTTGGCGATGTCGAAACCGGTGGTTCCGATGGGATAGTCCCGGCGTGCGCCGTCGGGAAAGGTCAGCGCGACCATCAGCAACTCCTCTTGCTCACTCGCTGCCTACGAATGCAGGTAAGCGCGGCCATGACATAATGCAGAGCCGCCGTTGAGGCAACGATTTCGCGTTGAAACAGCGCGCTGGGGGTGCGGCACTTGAGGATAAAATGCAAGCTAAGGGGGCGCGGCGCGGTCAGGGCGCTGAATTTGTCCCGCGCCATTTTCCGTAGCGCCAGGGCAGATACCAGCGCGATTTGACCGGCAACGCCTCAGGCACGAAATCGAGGCCCGATGTACCGAAAGGGTGGCAGCGGCATAAACGCGCCAGCGTCATCCAAATACCCGCCCAAAGGCCGTGCCGTTCCAGCACCTGGTCGGCATAGTCGGAGCAGGTCGGCAAGTGCCGGCAATGGAAGCCGATTATGGGCGAGAGCGTGTAACGGTAGACTTTGACGAGACCGCGGCCCAGAAGCCGCGGTGCGCGACTCGAATGATCGAATAAGGCGCTGAGGTCCATCGACTGCGCGGCCTATTGCGCCGCCTTCGTTGTGTGCTGCTGCTCGATCTGGCCGATGGCGTCGACCACCGCATCGAAAGTGAGCAGGGTGGAGGCGTGGCGGGCCTTGTAGTCGCGCACCGGTTCGAGCACCGCGATGTCGGCCCATTTTCCGGACTTGGGCGGGGCGCCGTTTTCTTTCAGCATCTTGCAAACGGTATCGCGAAGCGCGCGCAGCTCTTCGGCTTTCGCGCCGATGACATTGCGCGCCATGATCGAGGACGAGGCTTGTCCGAGCGCGCAGGCCTTCACCTCATGGGCGAAGTCGGTGACGGTGTCGCCGTCCATCTTGAGATCGACGGTGACCGTCGAGCCGCACAGCTTGGAGTGGGCGGTGGCAGAGGCGTCGGGATGATCGAGCCGCCCGAGCCGGGGGATACCGGCGGCGAGTTCCAGGATTCGACGGTTATAAACCTCGTTGAGCATGGAATCCGAATTCCCGGGAGAACAATAAGCTTGGTCGAGAGTTGCGTGGACGGCTTTGCAGCCGGAAAAGACTATATATATAATGGTTTAAGAGATCGCGAGTAGGGTCTTGCGACCATATGTGCTGCTGCTTGCCCGTGGTGGGTGAGCCATGCGAATTGGGAATGCGGCGTTCGATCGTCCCGTGCTAAGCACACGCGACGCGTCAACGACGCGGCCACCCGGTGACACACCCGACACCCGGCCTTGAACCGTGGTGTTGGTCGAACGGAGAGACCGATGGACGCCATCATCAAGCCTTGGCCGAAGAATGCGGCCACACCTGCCACCAGCCCGCTTTCCGATCATGTGCGCGCGGCGCCTGAGCCGGCCCATCCGCGCCCCTCACGCGAGGAGGCGGAAGCCGCGGTGCGCACGCTCATCTCCTATGCCGGCGACGACCCCAATCGCGAGGGCGTGCTGGAGACGCCCAAGCGCGTCATCGATGCCTACAACGAGCTTTACAGCGGCTACCGCGAATCCCCGGCGGACATGCTCGATCGCACCTTCTCCGAGATTGCGCCTTACGACGATCTCGTGCTGGTGCGCGACATCAGCTTCAACTCGCATTGCGAGCACCATATGATGCCGTTCTTCGGCCGCGCGCATGTGGCCTACATGCCGGTCGACCGCGTGGTCGGCCTCTCGAAGCTCGCGCGCCTGGTGGACGTCTATGGGCATCGGCTGCAAACCCAGGAACATTTGACCTCGCAAATAGCGACCGCGATTGAGGAAGTCCTCAAACCGCGCGGGGTCGCGGTGCTGATCGAGGCCGAGCACATGTGCATGTCGCTGCGCGGTGTGGAGAAGCCGGGGGCTGCGACCATCACCACGCAGTTCCGCGGCGTGTTCCGCGACGACCCCAACGAACAGGTGCGTTTTATCACTCTGGTGCGCGGGGGCCAGCGGTAAGCTCACGAAGAAATAGCGCCTCACCCTGAGGAGCGCCGTTAGGCGCGTCTCGAAGGGTGAGGTGTTTTCATTTAAGCATTCCCATCCTTCGAGACGCCGACCTTCGGTCGGCTCCTCAGGATGAGGATGATGATGTAGGCTCGCGAACATCATGAGTCCCAGCTCCGACAAGCCTTCGCCCTTTTCGCCGCGCGGCTCGACCGAACAGGTCGAAGAAGGCCGCGCGTTCGCGCCCAGGTTCGACGCCGACGGGCTCGTGACCTGCGTCGCGACCGACGCCAAGTCGGGCGACGTGCTGATGGTCGCGCACATGAACGCGGAAGCGTTGCAGAAGACCATCGCGACCGGAGAAGCGTGGTATTATTCGCGCTCGCGGCGCGCGCTCTGGCGCAAGGGCGAGAGTTCGGGTCACGGCCAGCGCGTCGTGGAAATGCGCGTCGATTGCGACCAGGACGCGGTGTGGATCAAAGTCGAGCAGCAGGGTGCGGGGGCGTGCCATACCGGCCGGCGCTCGTGCTTTTATCGCGCGGTGCCGCTGGGAAAGGCGGGCGCGGTGACGCTGGAATTCCGCGACGCGGAGAGGGTGTTCGATCCGAAGAAGGTTTACGGGAAGAAGTAGCGGCTAGACATTTTCAGTTTGGGAATTATCCCCTTTAGCCACGTATTATCCGTAGCTAACGGTTTTGTCCGGCCCGTAGCGGGACAATTTCCTATATTTTTTGGCGACTTTTTAACGCAGAAACGCGGTGTGCGGTTCCGCGTTACCTATCAAAGATAATTGACCTATTATCAATTTATTTCAACAGATATCGCCTTGATCTGTGCCAAAAATGTCGCATTTACAGGTCAAATAGAAACCATTCCGATGATGTTAACTTGACAATAGGTCAATAGAGGTCAAAAGAGGTGTTTGGTCGTTCCAAGAACGCACAAACCGCATGCCTTTCGAGCACGAATCCGGTCGCCTACGGAAGCTCGCAAGGGACCGGGGAGTATTGGTCTTTTATACCGATCATGCCGAAGTGGAGCGAACGAAGGACAACATCTCAAAGCTCGATATTGCCAACATGCTCTGCCGGTGCGTGGTGACGCTTGTCGAGATGGCCAAGAGCGGTGAAGAAGAATGGAGAGCAGAGGGTACCGATAATGACGGGAGGAAAATAACAGCCGTTGTCGTGGTGTATGAGAAAGTCGCAGAAATCAAAATTGTCACGACTTGGGCGAATAAATAGCAAGCAAGGGGTACAGGTCATGCAATGCGCCAAATGCCAACAAGAATTGATTGAGAGATCCGTGAAGTCGGAACACATAGAGGACTTGGGCGGACTGGTCGTCAAAATTTTTAATGCTGTGATCGTGCATCGCTGTAAGTGCGGCAACGAGATGGCGGCGATCCCCGATATACAGGGTCTTGCGCGTGCTGCTGCGATTGTGCGCGCGCTTAATCCCCTGCGTCTGGAGGGGAAAGAAGTGCGATTTATCAGGCGCGCATTGAATATGACACAGAAGGAGTTTGCCGACACGCTAGAGATGTCCCAAGAGCACCTGTCTCGATGGGAAAATGACCACAAAGGTGTCGGTGGACTTAGTGAGAAATTACTGAGGCACAGCGTGTGTGCATTGCTGCAAAATGAGGGTGCTTACGTGTATGATCCGGCGGCAATTGTAAACATGCGTTTTCGCGGTCTTGAAGAAGGTGAAGTCCTGCTGCCCATTGAAATGGTGCGCGTGCGCGTCAGTCGCACAACCGATGACGATGGCGGCGCATGGAGCGAAGCTGCGTAGGCGTGCAATCAATTGCACTGTAAATAAAGCCCCGGCCTAACCGCCGGGGATTTTTTATTTTTTTTCGACTCGCGCCAGCAATTGCTTCGCGCGTTCCAGGTGCGGGCGGTCGTACATGACGCCGCCGATGCCGATCGTACCGGCGCCGGGATCGGCGGCAAAAGCGGCAATCACCGCGCGCGCCTTGGCAAGCGCCTCGGCGCTCGGCGTGAATACTTCGTTGATGATCGGCACTTGCGCCGGGTGGATCGCCATCTTGCCGGTAAAGCCGTCGCGGCGGGCTTGCTCGCATTCGCGCCGCAACCCCGCTTCGTTGCGAAAATCCACATAGACGGTGTCGATCGCCTGCACTTGAGCGGCGGCGGCGCCCGCCAGGCACAGGCTGCGCGCCAGCCGATAGGGATCGAGAAAATTTCCGTTGGTGTCGCGATTGGCCTCGGCGCCAAGCTCGACCGATAAATCCTCCGCCCCCCAGGTCAGACCCTTGAGCCGCTTGCTCGCGCCGCCATAGCTGCCGGCGAGAAAAAGCGCGGCCGCGGTCTCGGTCGCGATCGCAACGATGTCGAGCGCGCCATCGGGCAGCCCGTGGATCGCCTCGCGCGCGGTGAGCTTGGCGTCGCAATGGATGACGGCGCTGCCGCCCTCGGCCTTCGGCAGCATGATGCCGTCGGGACGGCCGGCCACCACGACATCGAGATCGGCGTCGGTGCGCCCAGTCTGCAACCCGTTGATGCGTACGAGCAGGCGCGGCCGCAACTTGATCGCGCCGGCCTGCTGCAAGAACACCAGCGCCATGTCGCGCGACTGTGTCTTGCGCTCGGGCGAAATCGAGTCTTCCAAATCGACGATCAGCGCATCGGCGCCGCTGGTCATGGCCTTGTCGAGCTTCTTGGGACTGTCGCCCGGAACGAACAAAAGAGAGCGCATCATATGTCAATCGTACCTTCGGTGATCATGATCGCGTTGCCCCCAACAGCTGCGGACGCGAGATTTCTGCCGCGTATCGTCAACATCAGCTCAATATGGCTTGGCCGTCCCATTTCGTAGCCTTGCTCGATCACAATCCGGTGC
The DNA here is from genome assembly GCA_964575715.1 of uncultured Hyphomicrobiales bacterium. GTDB lineage: Bacteria > Pseudomonadota > Alphaproteobacteria > Rhizobiales > Xanthobacteraceae > PNAI01. Next base: position 8,954 of record CAZNSG010000105.1, read on the forward strand.
TCGCCGTCAATCAGAGTCGTGGCGCGTGCGTAAAATCCAGCGAAGGCCGCCGCGGCGGCGCCGGTCGCAGGATCTTCCGGGATGCCCAGGCGCGGCGCAAACATGCGGGCATGGAAGGTGCTCGCGGCCTCGACCGCTTCGCGGCAGAATACAAATGCTGAACTGCGGCTGCCGGCTTCGAACGCTGCATCCCATTTCCCGAGGTCAACGCGGCAGCGGCGGATGGCGTCAAGTCCGTTTACCGGTACAAAGGTGAACGCTACGCCTGCGGACCAGCGCGCGGGAGAAAAGCCATCGAAGCCAATATCGCCGGGCGCGAGGCCAAGCGCTGCGGCGATCGCATTGTTGTCAGCTGGCGTACCGGCTTCTTTCGGCAGTACCGGCAATTCAAACCGCGCATGTCCTCGATCCTTGCCGCCGGGCACAATCGTGCAACGCACCGGCCCGATTTTTTCTTCGACGACAATTTCACGTGTGCTGTCGCCACCGGCTTTGAGCGCGATAATGACCGCGGTACCGACCGTCGGGTGACCGGCGAAGGGAAGTTCGGTTGCCGGCGTGAAGATCCGGATGCTGGCCGCGCTCGTTGGCGCTGAGGGCTTTTGCACAAACACCGTCTCGGGATGATTGAATTCGCGCGCAATGGCCTGCATACGCTGAGTGTCGAGACCATCCGCGTCGAAAACAACGGCGAGCGGATTGCCGGCAAAGCGCTTGTCAGTAAATACGTCGAGGGTGGCGAAATCGTACCGCATCACAATCTACTGCGTCCGCATGCGGATGAAGGCCTGGCGGCGGCATTCGGCGACCAGCTTGTTGTTCTGGTTGTAGGCGCAATGGTGCAGCTCGACGATGCCGGCGCCGGCGCGCGATTTCGACTCGCGTTTGCCGATGATCTCTGTGGTGCAATGCACGGTGTCGCCCTCGAACAGGGGATGCGGGAATTTCACCTCGCTCATGCCGAGATTGGCGATGGTGGTGCCGACGGTGAGGTCGTTGACCGAAATGCCGATCATCAGGCCAAGGGTGAACAGCGAGTTCATCAGCGGCTGGCCCCATTCGGTTTCCTGCTCGCAGAAGTGCCGGTCGATGTGCAAGGGCTGCGGGTTGAGCGTCATGTTGGAGAACAGCATGTTGTCCATCTGCGTCACCGTGCGGGTGAGCCTGTGTTCGTAGAGCTCGCCGACCGCGAAATCCTCGAAATAGATGCCGCCGCGCTTGTGCCGCGCGCCCGTTTCCTGCGCTGCTTTCTGAGCCATGGCGAAAGTCTCCTCGCGTAGTGTGGTGGTTCAGAAGTTCCCTTCATCCCCGCCTCTGAGTCGGTCAAGGGAACTTCTGAACCAAAACCACACTAGAATTATTACATTGCTTGTGTCCCTTTGAATCCGAAGTTCGCTAACGCGGGTGCTGAGAATTTAAGCGAACTTCGGATTCGGGACACTAGTGTAATTTAAAGCTTTGTTTACCATAACCATTGACTAATTGTTGCGCCAAAGTGGCCACGCGGCCGGGCGGAAAGCAGCCATGTCAGTCGACGCTACGGGCGCCAGCGCAACAAGCGTGACCGGCGCCATCCGCCAGGCGGCGCAGAAGACGGGCGCAAACTTCAATTACCTGCTCGCCACGGCGCGCATCGAATCCAATCTCAATCCCAACGCACAGGCCTTGACGTCGTCGGCGGGGGGGCTGTTCCAATTCATCGAGCAGACTTGGCTGGGCACCGTCAAGCATGCGGGGCCGGCGCTCGGCTATGGCAAACATGCCGATGCCATTACCGTGACATCATCGGGCCGCTTCGAGGTGCAGGATGCAGGGCTGCGCCAGCAGATTCTCAGCCTGCGCAACGATCCGAGCGCCAATGCGCTGATGGCGGGTGCGTTCACCAAGTGGAACGGGGACTGGCTCTCGGCCAAGCTTGGGCGGACGCCAACGGAGGGCGAACTTTATCTGGCGCATTTCCTCGGTGCTGCCGGGGCGAGCAAGCTGATTACGGCGGCTGCAACCACGCCGCAGGCCGATGCCGCAGCGGTGTTTCCGCGCGCCGCCGGCGCCAATCGCTCGATCTTCTACAATAAGCAAGGCGAACCGCGCAGCGTCGCACAAGTTTATAATTTGGTGATGGGCCGCTACGATCTGGCGCGCGCGCGGCCGTCCGTTGCGCCCGCAACCGCGGTCGCGGCACGCGCGACAACGAACCCGGTAGCGGTTGCACCCATGTCCGCGCCGCAAACGACTTCACAGACCGCCTGGTGGTCCGTGCCGTTGCAGCCCTTGGTGCCGCTTTCGGCGCCGCTCTCGCCATCCGCACCGCCGGCGCGTGCGGCCGACACCAGGCCGGTGTTTCATGGGCTGTTCCGCACCAGCGATCGGCGCGAAGCGGTGGCGCCGGTGGTGAGCGCATTTTGGGGCTCGCGCGCGCTGTCGGCTCCGTCGCCGGTGGGTTCGAGTCCGAACCACGCAAATCCGGCCGCGCAGGGCGGTGTGTTCAATCTGTTTCGTGACAGCGGCTAGAGCCTTCTTAGTCTGGATGGAATCAGAGCCAGGCTCTAGTGTTCTGACTCATTCATTTGCATCCCGCGGCGAGATTAGCCAGGGCCATTGTGGCGCGGCGGTGTTTGCGGATGATGGGTTTGGCCTTTGCGGTCCATATGAAGGGTTTCGGGTGGGCATTGCGATGATTGA
>CAZNSG010000106.1:0-19046 GCA_964575715.1 uncultured Hyphomicrobiales bacterium
GCAAACGGAATTGGAATACGGGCGCACCAATCTCGGGTTTACCCGAGATTGGAAAATTTGGATTCCCATATCGGCCAAGGCCGATCTGGGTGCGCCGGCACAAAGAATACGGGGCGCGGAGCTATGTCCGCATCGCGCGCGGACTACGCTCGACGCGCGATGCGGGTGCGTTGGCTTACTTATCCCTCCCCTTTCAGGGGAGGGTCGGCGCCGAGCATTCGCGAGGCGACGGGGTGGGGTAACAGCGAGAGCGCAAGCGCCCCCACCCGGCTCCCCCCGATCAAGTCGGGGGTCGCCATCCTCCCCCGCAAGCGGGGGAGGCATAAGAAAGCACGCAGCGTTGGCTGTATGAAAGTTAAATCGGAGCGAACACGCGCACGCAACATACTCAGCGTCATGCGCGGGCTAAAGGCGCGCAGCGCCGTCTTCGTGCCGAATGACCCGCGCATCCAAGACGAACTTCAGCGAATAGAAGTCTGATAGTTTTTTCCAAGTGAAAGCCAGCATGGATTGCCGGATCATAGGCGAGCGAAGCGACGCCGTCTTCAACGGCTATGCCCGACAATGACAATGAAAGAGGTCGGGCAACACGAGCGCAGCAAGCTCGCTTTCCCTATCCCGCAATGTAAAGAGGGAGAAAAAACATCCAGGGTGGGAAAAATTAAACGGCGACATGGAATAAATGCCCGTCTTTAGCCTTTAGTCGATATCAAAGTTCCGCGAGCCGCATGCAAGCGGAACGGATTTCGTCTATACTGTCATCAGCGGGAATGCTCCCCCAAAGGCCCCTCGCGTACCGGGGAGACGAAAAACTCAAAGGCGTGTATATGTTTGACCGTCGTAATATATTGACGATGCTGGCAGCAACCCTCACCGTCCCCGCGTTCGCCCAGCAGATGAGCCGTCCCACCGCCTTTGCTTTTTCGTTTCCAGGCCTTGACGGCAATACCATCCGGCTCGCCAACCACGCCGGCAAGCCCATCCTGATCGTCAACACCGCCTCGCAATGCGGCTACACCCCGCAGTTCGCCGGCCTGCAAGAACTCTGGAAGCGCTACCGCGATCGCGGCCTCCTGATCATCGGCGTGCCGTCGAACGATTTCGGCGGCCAGGAGCCGGGTGGCCCGAAAGAAATCATGCAGACAGCGAACCAGCATTATGGCGTCACCTTCCCGTTGGCTGCCAAGGTCGTGGTGAGCGGAGAAAACGCGCATCCGTTCTACAAATGGGCCGCGCTCGAGCGGCCGGGTGCGATGCCGCGATGGAATTTCCATAAATTCGTGATCGGCCGCGACGGCCGCATAGTCGGAAGCTTCCCGGCGGCGGTCGATCCCATGGATCCGGACCTCCTCGCCGTGATCGAGCGCGAACTGCCGGCGATATGAGGTCTGGCCAGGCATTACGGGCCAGATTTAATCCCGGCGATCGGCCGCGTTCTGCCGTTAACGCACACCCGTGAATCCCTCTTGTCGACGCCAAGCATGGCTGCCGCCACAAAAATGACATCGCTGGGCAATAACCTGACAAATAAGGTTAATCGCGCTTACGGCTAGCCGCGAATGGGGAGATTTATTGACTCCCGGCGCGATTAGTTTCATGCCATTAAATATCGGCGCGAAACACGGGCGCAAAAGACGGGCGCGGGACCTGTTTGGAGCCCGACAACTCGGGGACATGGAGAACGATAATGCGAGTATCTGTGGTATTTGGTCTGGCAATTTCGGTGTCTGTTGCAGCCTTGACGATCGTATTGGCGCAAAGCGGTGGCAACACCCCAACCACTCGCGGCCAGCAAGTACCCGCATCCGCTCCCGGGCAGATGGCTGTGTCAGCCGCCGCCAACTGCGCCAACCCCAACGCCCTTGGCGTCGCACGCACGGTCGAGATCGACACCACCGGCGGCCCCGGTTTCGGCTTAGAACATTTCAAGCAGCATGACTTCCTACGCGAAGGCGAAGTGGTGCTCACCTTTGACGACGGCCCCTGGCCGGTCACCACCCAGCAAGTGCTCAAGGCGCTGGCAGAGCATTGCGTCAAGGCCACCTTCTTTGTGATCGGCCTGCACGCCACCTATGAGCCGGGCATCCTCAAGCAGGTCGCAGCGGCTGGACACTCAGTCGGCTCGCACACCTATTGCCACCAGGATTTGTCAAGGAACAAGGGCACTTGCGTTATGAACGGCAAGCGACTCCCGTGGGACTACGAGCCCAAGGACGAGATCGAAAAGGGCATCAGCGCCGTGAATATGGCGCTCGGCGGAACGGGCCAAGCTGCGTTCTTCCGCTTCCCCGCGCTGCGTCACCCGCCGGAACTGGTCAAGTATATGGGCGAGCGAAATCTCGCGATGTTCTCGACCGACATGGACTCGTTCGACTTCAAGTATCGCAAGCCCGAGCAGGTAGTTGCCTCGGTGATGGCAAGGCTCAAGAAGCACGGCAAGGGCATCGTCCTGATGCACGATTTCCAGAAGCATACCGCGCAAGCCGTGCCCGAAATTTTGGCCCAGCTCAAAGCCAACGGTTACAAGATCGTCCATATGAAGTCGAAGGAATCGATCAAGTCGCTGCCGCAATATGACGAGATGGTGCTCAAGGAGCAGAAGTTGCCGACCACGGGCGGGCAGCCGACTTCGAGCGTGGTGCGCACGATCGAGTAGTGATGACCGCTGCGGCGCCGCGTGAGCGCCCCCGGCCCTGCCCGCATCGAAGGCTATGCCATCGTATCGGCCGACTTCATGATCGCCGACGCATCCGGCGTGCAGCCGGACGTGCTGCGGATCGAGGCCGATCAGAAATTCTTTCACGACGGCCTTGCCCAGGCCGATGCAATAGCGCAAGGCCGCAATTCCTATGAAGGCGGGCAGCAAGCGGCACTTCGGCGCCGGTTGATCCTCACGCGCGGCGTTGCGGGCATCGCATCCGATCCGCAAAACCCGAAAGCATTGCTGTGGAATCCGGCCGGCGCCCCGCTACAGCAGGCGTGGCACACACTGGGGCTTTCCGGCGGCGCGCTTGCGGTTATCGGCGGTACCGACGTGTTCGGCCACTTTCTCGAACTCGGCTATGACATTTTTCACCTGACGTGCGTCCCCAACGTGCGCCTGCCCGGCGGACGGCCGCTGTTTGCAGGCGCATCCGCACGCACGCCGAACGAACTGCTCGCTAGCCGCGGCCTCAAGAACAGCCCGGCGCGAATTCTCGATGTGGCATCCGGTGCGGTACTGGTGTCCTGGCGTCGCTGAGCGCCGCATACGCAGCCATATTGTGGCTGGTGCAAGAAAACAAAAATACACGTGACGAATCGGCGCGAATCAGATTTTATCTACAATGAGATATGGATTTTCGCTGACGCGATACGGCGGATTAGGGGCTGAGCGTTCGGGGTTCCTCCCGCGTGGCGTATCATACTTGGGGCGGCTGCAAGGCCGCCCCATTTTTCCGAAATAACTCGGGCCGCAAGGCAACCCGCCCTATGGCGAACGCAAGAGTGACCGGCGCGGCCCGGAATTATCAGCGGAAGTACGCGGGTTTCTGATGCAATAGCCGCCCATGCCGGAAATCGAAGCCATGCATTGCTCAAGCGAATGATAGGCACATTCCAACGAACCGGTATGGGCGAAGTTCGTGCACCACGGCAGCGACGGATGCGTGCGTGAACATGCTGCGATCAGCCCCGCCCCTGCGGCGATCGCGCCCAGCAAGAGGCCAACCCGCCAAATTGACTTTGACGCCTTGGGCCGCACGCCAACGATGATGCCCATTGTGTCACCCCAGGCGCTTTAAATCTCCGATTGGCGCTAAAAAACCGCTGCTCAGCTCTTCAGCCGGCTCGCCACCACATCCCAGTTGATGATGTTGTCGAGCACGGCCTGGATGTGATCGGGGCGCCGGTTCTCGTAGTCGAGATAATAGGCATGTTCCCAGACATCGATGCCAAGCAGCGTCGTCAGATTGCTCTTTGGCAGCAGATTGGCACCTGCGAGCGTTGTCTCGACCGTGAGCTTGTCGCCGTCTTGCGCGAGCCAACCCCAGCCGGAGCCGAAGATAGCCGTCGTATCGGCCTTGAGCTTAATCTTCATTTGATCGAACGAGCCGAACGCAGCGTTGATCATCTCAAGCAATTTTCCGGCAGGAGCTTTTGCACCGCCCGGTTTGAACGTGGCCCAATATATATTGTGATTCCAGGCCTGACCGGCATTACCGAATATTCGCCGTTCGTTGTCCTTATCGCTCTCAACGACGACCTGTTCGAGCGTCATGGACGCGTACTTCGTGTCCTTGGTCAGCGCATTGAGTGCGGAATATGCAGCCGCGTGATGCCGGCTGTAGTGCAGCGTTACCGTGCGAGTGGAAATCGTCGGCGCGAGTTGCGGCTCCGCAAACGGCAGCGGTGGCTGAACGAATGGGCCGGGCGCCGGAGCCTGGGCAAAGACATTGCGTGGCATCGGTATCGTCGCGGCCACCGCGGCGGCCGCGGATGCGACCAGCGCGCGACGCGTAATGATGGACATGGCTTGCCTCCCCTTTAGGAACGCCGTGCGAGCTGAAGAAAACAGCCCCCACCGCGCTCCGCCAATCATCTCACTGAACATACTCCGATATCAATCTACCGCGCCGGGCAAAAAGCACAACACGTCTTGCGTAGAGCATGATCCCGAAAAGTGGGTACCGGTTTTCGGAAAAGATCATGCTCAAACAAGAAGCTAGAGCCCGGCTCTGATTCCCTTCAAATTGGATAACACTCTAGCATTGCGCGGGATCGGCGATTTGACCATGCGCAGTGGATATCTTACGCGATTGGAATGTGGGGTTTCAGGCGGTTCGGGCGCTGAGCAAATAATTGACCGGCGCCGCCAAGGCCTGCTCCTCGGCTGCCTGCTTCGGCAACGAATCGAGCGCTTCCACCAACTGCAAGAATGAGGATCGCGGTAACGGCGGGGCAAACACATAACCCTGTGCCACCCGAATGCCGAGATTTCGCAGATGGACGACCTGTTCAAAATTCTCCACGCCTTCGGCTACGACCTCCATCCGCAAGTTACTGGCAAGGTCGATCAGCGTTTCAACGATCGCTGTCGAGTTACGATCATTGCCGATCAAGTCGACGAACATCTTGTCGATCTTGATGATATCAACGCCGAGCTTGAGAATGTAGGAAAGCCCGCTATGACCGGTTCCAACATCGTCGATCGCGATCAGCACGCCCATGCCCTGCAGCGCGGCAATGACGCGGCGGGTCTCGGTCAGGTTCTCGATCGGCTGGCGTTCGGTCATTTCAAGCACGATCTGCGATAGCCGCAGCGGCGAATTTTTGAAGAGTTCGCTCATCTCACGCACGATTTCTTCGTCCGCGAAATGGCGCGCAACCATATTGAACCAGACCCTCAGGTGCGGCCGGTGTGCGAACGCATGGCCAATGTCCTTGCACACCTGCCGCATCAGCGCGCGCGTGAGCTCGAGGATGAGATCGCTCGATTCAGCCAATGGGATGAATACACCGGGCATGATGATCGTGCCGTCAGGCTTGCACCAACGCGCCAGCACTTCCGCGCCGCGCAGCTGACCGGTTCGAATATCCACCACCGGCTGGTAATAGGGCACGATTTCGCCAGCCTTGAGAGCTTGTTCGATGGCGACAATCGGGTTTTCCCGCTGACGCTTGGGCAGTAACAGCAGGAATGCGAAAATGATCAGAGCGAGCACACCGGTAATAATGGCTCCGAGCGCGCGGAACTCATTCTGACTTGCCCTGATGTTCGCCCGCGGCAGCGAGAGCGTCGCATCCACGGTGTAACGCTCCGATGGCATGACAACGGCCATGGCATCGTTCTCGCCCGCGGCCGACTCGGCCGAGACGGCGTTTTGCCCGATGCTCGTCCCGTTTCGGGTGGCAATGCGCGCATGAATGCTGACGGGCCCGCCTTGGGTGGAGACCTGCGGGATGAACAGCTCGGTCGGGATCAGCGCTGCCAACCCGTTGGCCATTTCGACGCCCGGACGTGTAATCCTCACCAACTGCACCGGACGATCGCCGAGACGGACAACTTCGAGCCGAATGTTACTGCCCCGCGCCACCGGCTCCGATGAGATTACGTTACGCAATTCAAGCGGACCGCTGAGATCGGAGCACAGCGTGCTGCCATCGGGAGCGACGATGGAGAGTTCCTTGACCGGTGTGGTTGCGAACGTAGCCTGCCGCAAGACCTCGAGATGGGCCGGCTCGCACGAATTGACGCCACGGCCGGCGAGCTCGTCCAGCATAGCAACCGCCCGGCTAATCCGGCTTTCGGCGAGCGCAATAGTGCGCCGGGCCGCAAACTCCATCTCCTCCTGGCTTTGCCGCTCGACCACCCCGTTGAGCCGATAGTTGAACGTCGCCGACGGCAGCCCTAACAGCAGCACGCCGGCGATGATCGCCACGAGGTTTTTGCGTTTCGGCGACACGACCGGACCCCCATCCAGTTATCGCGTCACGTTGGCGAATCGCCGTAAAGGCGGCCTTAAGTTCAAGCCGCGCCATGCGCGTTCCTGCCACGCAAAAATCGCTGGCGGTTGCCATGGTTAAAAGAAGCTAAACGATCTGATCAGGGCTTCGCCTTGGCCACCAGCTCGGCGATAAAGCGCGGCTGCGCGAAAGCGGCCTTGTGCACCGCCGGCGACCAATATTTGGTGGAGAATCGGCCCGCCTTGGCATAGCGCGCGGCGATGGTCTTTTCCGACACCTGGCGCAATTTCTTATTGTCGGTTGCCCAGCCCATCGCCATATGGCCTCCAACATAGGTTGGAATCGCGGCCACGTAGCATGTGCCGTCGGCGAACAGCCGCCGGAACTTGGCGATCCCTTTGGTCAATTCTTCGGGCTGGAATATTGGCACCCCATTCTGGGTCACCATCACCGCGCCCTTGGCCATGCAGCGCTTGCAGGCGGCATAGAACTCGTTCGAGAAAAGAATCTTGCCGGGCCCCTGCGGATCGGTCGAATCCACGATGATGACATCGAATCGCCGGTCGGTCTTTGCCACATATTTCATGCCGTCGTCGATGATGAGATCGAAGCGCTTATCGGACAGCACCGGCTTGGTGAATTCGGGGAAATGCTCCTTGGAGAATTCGACCACCGAGGCGTCGATTTCGACTTGTGTCACCCGCTTGACCGATTTGTGCTTGAGCACCTCCTCGGCGATGCCGCAATCGCCCCCGCCGACGATGAGCACTTCGCGCGCCTTGCCGTGAGATAGAATTGGCACATGCGTCATCATCTCGTGATAGACAAATTCATCGCGCGTCGTGACCTGAGTGGCGCCATCGAGCATCAAGACCTTGCCGAAGAACCTATTCTGGAACAGCACCAAGTGCTGATGCTCGGTTTGCAGCTCGTAGAGCACCTTATCCACCGCAAAGGTCATGCGGAAACCTTCGGGATCGAACAGGGTTTCGGCAATCCAGCGTTTTTCTGCCATGGCAACCTCATAGGCAAACGGCCGGGAACAGGCCCGGCCGTCATATTCGAATCGTCAGAACCGGCTCAGAGGCCCTGGCCGCGCAGATGCTCGCCGATCGCGACTCGTTTCGCCTTGAAGGCCTCGCGCAGCACCGGCACGCAGGCATCCGGATTAGCCTTCCCGCACATGAACACGTCAAGCGCCGCATAGCCCGCATCCGGCCAGGTGTGGATAGAGATGTGGCTCTCAGCCAAGACCGCCACACCGGACACACCGTTGGGCTGGAAGTGATGCAGATGGATGTGCAGAAGCGTGGCCTTTGCCGCTGCCACGCACCGGCGCAGCGTGGCCTCAATATAGTCGATGTCGTCGAGACGCTGAGCACCGTACAGATCGACAATGAGATGCGCGCCGGCGCAGCGCACGCCGTTCCTCACGACGAAATGATTGTCACGATCCTCAACCGGAACTGTCGCGACTAGCACGGGACTTTTCTTTCGGGCGGTACTTGGTGTTCCCAAGCCCTTCCCCGATCGCAAGAGGGCGTTTTGGCTCATGCCATCCTCCAACCAGAGATCCAAGCCCAGTGCCAGCAAGCCGGCACGGACAGCGAAATGCCGCTGGATCAATTCCGCAGACGGACTAACCCAAGCGGCGAGTCCCCAAATAACATAATCGAACCAGCACGCAAGTAGATTCTACATCTTGCCAGTTAATGTTCCCCTTCGCTGTGTCGCGATAGAGACACGCAGACGACGCAAACGGAATCTGATTCGGCGCGTCGCCGGCCCAACGCGCGCACCAGCAGACCATCTTGACGCCAATTCCCGAAGTGCGCCAAATACGAGCGATGAAACCTCCGATTGGAGAGGACGCGCGTCTTAGCGGAACACGCCGGAGCTCTGCGGCGAGGAACGGCAGGACGCCAAACTATGAGGACATGACATGAAGCTCTATATGCATCCCGTATCGACGGCCTGCAGACCGGTCCGCTTGTTTATCGCCGAGCACAAGATTCCGGTGGAGGAAGAGCTGGTCGATCTGATGACCGGCGCTCATTTCAAGCCGCCCTATTCCACCATCAATCCGAACAGCCTGGTGCCGATGCTGGAAGACGGCGATCTCCGGCTAACCGAAAGCTCGGCGATCCTAAAATATCTTGCCGACAAGATCAGCTCTCCGGCCTACCCCAAGGACCTCAAGCAGCGCGCGAAGGTCAATGAGCTAATGGATTGGATTAACACGAATTTTTACCGCGATTTTGGCTATGGGCTTTGCTACCCGCAGGTTTTCCCCCATCTGAAGCGACGCAGCGAGGAAGCCCAATCCGCCACCATCGAATTCGGCCTGGAGAACTCCAAACGGTGGCTGAAGGTGCTAAACGACTATTGGCTCGGGCCGAACAAAAAATATCTCTGCGGCGACCAGATTACGATCGCCGACTATTTCGGCGTCTGCCTGGTATCGATCGGCGAGATCATCAGGGCCGATCTGTCGGCCTATCCGAACGTCAAACGCTGGCTCGATACCATGAAGAAACTGCCATCCTGGCCAAAGGTGAATGAGGCATTTTACGGCTTGACCGAGGCGGTGAAGCAGCAGCCTTTCGTCACACTGGCCTAAAGCCGCCGCTCCATTGCGGCGGCAGGGAGATCGTCATGAGTTTCTTCCCTGGCAAGGATCCGGCGCCCGGCAATGCGGTCCAATGCGCTGCAATTGAACAGGTCATCGCCCCGCGCTCGGTCGATCTCGGCGATTTCAGCGTGCGGCGGGCCCTTCCATCGGCGCAGACGCGCCTGGTCGGACCGTTCATCTTCTTTGACCACTTCGGGCCGGCCGAGTTTCGCTCCGGCAGAGGCATCGATGTCCGCCCGCACCCTCATATTGGGCTCGCCACGGTGTCATATTTGTTTGACGGCGAGATCATGCACCGTGACAGCCTCGGCACCGAGGTCCCGATTCGCCCGGGCGAGGTTAATTGGATGACTGCCGGCCAGGGCATAGTGCATTCCGAGCGCACGGGCGCCGAACGGCGCGCGACCGGAGGCCGCCTGCACGGACTGCAATGCTGGGTGGCGCTGCCGGCGGCAAAGGAGGATATGCTCCCGTGCTTTGCGCATCACGCGACCGAAGAGTTCCCGGTCGTGCGCGACAAAGACAAGACCGTGCGCGTGGTCGTAGGCTCCCTTTATGGCGCACGCTCTCCGGTCAGCACCACCTCCGAGACGATTTTCGCCGACGTCGTGCTCAAACGCAGCGCGAGCCTGCCGCTCGACGCCGACCACGAGGAACGAGCGATTTACGTGGTCGATGGCGAGATCGACATTGCGGGCGACCGATTCGGCCCGGCGCGACTGCTGGTCTTGCGGCCAGGCGACAAAGTCACGCTAACGGCGCTCACCGACGTGCATATCGTGATCGTGGGTGGCGCACCGATGGACGGTCCGCGCCACATCTGGTGGAATTTCGTCTCCTCGCGCAAGGAGCGCATCGAGCAGGCCAAGGCTGATTGGCAGGCCGGCCATTTTGGCAAGGTGCCGGGCGACGAGATTGAGTTCATTCCATTGCCGGAGCGCTGATAAGCTGCGGCACTTTCGGTCCCGCCTATTCCACCTTACCGCCAAACAGCCGCTCGGCATTGCCATGCGCAATGCTCCTGGCCTGATCGGCGGGCAATTGGGCAAGCCACGCCCGGTAATTTTTCATGATGCTGTCGTAGCTGAACCAGCGCTCATGAATCCAAGTGTCAGAGCCGAGCAAGAAGCGATTGGAATGACTCGCGAATAGCGCCCGCCATTCGGCGGAAAGCATCCCGCCGCCCTCGGTAATTCCGCTCCGATAAGACAGCTCGCCCCACAGCGCCGGATATTTGTCGAGCAGTTCACGTACGCGCTCAGGAGCGGTCGAGAACCCGGTGTGTGCCCAGATGATTTTCGCCTTTGGGTTATGGCGGAACAGGATCAGCAGCGCCGGCTCGTCGCAATGGGCCAGGATATAGAGGTCGCGCTCGACCGCGAAATCGACGGTCTGCTTGACCAATGGCGCCTCCGCCCCCTGGCCGTAGATATGGAATTCGCCGACGCCGCGGTAATAGCCGCGCTTGAATTCGCTTTGGATGAGTTCGTAGATCGCGGGATCGGTGGACCAGTTCTGCACGTCGTCGCGCGTGCGATAAGGCCGGATGAACGGCACGACCCACAGCCCCGGTGCCTTGGCCTCGACCAGCTGGTGAGTGCCCTTATTGGGACGGCTATTGGCTATGATCCCCGCCACTCCGTTGCGGCGGAAAACATCCAGCACCTTGTCGAGCGGATAGAACGGATTTGGTTCTTGATTGTAGTGCAGATGGGCATCGAAGATTTTCAACTGCTGTTGAGCGCGCGCACCCGAAACCACAAGCAGCGTGGCCAGAACGACCATGCAACGTGCAACGATAGCAAATCTCGACATGATAGCTTCCCTGTGTGCCGCTCGGCCGCAGAACCTGGTGATTCTACCGCATGATCCCGAAAAGTGGGAACTGGTTTCCCGCCCTCGCCAACCGCCTTCGTCCGAAGGCGGACTTCGGCGGTCAAGAGCCCGCTCTCGCCTCGGCGGAGCCAGGGCCGGCGGGCGAAGGAAGGTCATGATCATGTGCAATCAAATTGCAGGCGCCTGGCTCTGATTCCACCAAGACCGACAGGGCTCTAGCCGCATTCGAGCGTTTCGTTTAGAGCCTTGGCAGGCTCCGGCGCGTCGAGCATATTTGCAGGTTGCGCTGATTATCATAGCTGCACAACGGTATGACGATATGGCAAACGCCGGAGAGGGAATTGGTTCCCGGCTGTGACTGGCGCTACGCTCACGTTGAATGTGCTATTTTTGTATTCGCCTTATCGTTAGGTTAGTGAATAGAGCTTAATTATTGCGATGCGAAAGCAAGGACCATTCAATGCGTAAGGCGCTCGTTGCCGTTGTCTTCGGCATTGTCCTCATCGCGACCGGAGCCTATTTCGGCGCCGACCTGTGGGCGCAGTTTCGGGCGAAATCCGAAGTCGAGGCGGTCTTTAATTCGCTGCGCGTAGTCTTTGCGACCGCCACCCATGGCAGGATCGAACTCGACTCCAAGACGCGCACCGTCAAGATCACGGATATTATTCTGCGCTCGAGCGATCGGGCGACGACCATAAAGGTCGGGCAGTTGATCGCCACGGGCACAAGCGGGCCCGCCGCTGGCCGCGTCAGCGCGACCCGCATCGAGATCACGAACTGGGAACTCACCACCGCAGTCCCGATCGCGGCCGGCCCAGGGATCAACTACAAAGCCCCAAGCATCGTGATTGAAGAATTTTCCGGGCCCGCCTCATTGCCGCTAAAGGTCAATCCGACATCGATGATCGATGTCATGCGCGCGTCGATGGAATATTTCGCCGCTAGCACGGCAACCGCAATCATAATCCCGAAACTTTCCGCCGCCGTGACGCCGCGGCAAACCGATCAGGCGACCGCCGCCATCGGACCAGTCGAATACACCTATTCCGATATAGCGCTTCGCAATATTCGCGATCGTCGCATTGCCACGATTTCGATCGAGCGTTCAACCGTCATCAGCGATGCAGCCGCCACCGAACTTGGCAGTTTTGCCGGCGCCATGGCCAATATTTCGCTCTCCGATTTCGATATTGGCACCGCTATTGCCGTTCTCGATCCGAGCAAGGCGCAGAACGACGGCTACCTGCCGATGTACCGGCAGGCAAGCATGGGTCCATTCGAGGTTCGCTTCGCGCAAGGCGCGAGCTTCCAGATGGACAGTGTCACCCTCGACGAATTAGGCATTCAGCCGTCGAAACTGTCCATCATCAACTTTCTCGCGTTGGCTGACTCCACGCCGCGATCTGGCATTCCCCCAACACCGGCGCAGTTGCGCCTGATGATGGATCAGGTCGCCTACATGTATGAGGGCATCCGCATCGGCAATTTCGAGCTGCGCGGAATCAAAATGCGAATGCAGCCGGATGCTGACTTCAAGATGGCCGCAGTGCGCCTCAGCGGGCTTGAGAACGGCCGGCTCACTGAACTTGCGATGGAAGGCCTCGATGGCCAATCGCCGCTAAAAGACCCGATTCATATCGGCCGCTTCGCGCTCAAAGGCCTGCAAATAGCTGACCTAATTCGCCAGACAGCACCAATGGCTGAAACCGGGCGCGCGTTCTCGCCCGATAAACTATTCGGCCTGCTGGCGCTGCTCGAAGGCATCGAAATCGGCGATGTCACCGCAAAGTATGGTGCCAGCCCGCAGTCGGTGCGCATCGAAACCTTTCGGCTGTCATGGGGCCAATTCGTCGGTCTGATCCCAACGACCGTGCGGCTGAGCGCCAAGACCACGGTGCCCACCAATCTTGCCGATTCGGGAGTGGGTGGAATGCTCTCTGACGCCGGCATGGCGACAATGACAACGAGCGTCGACGTCGGAGTGGCTTGGACCGAAGCCGCCCTGACGATGGCCGTATCGCCAATGTCCATCGAAGTCGAGAACGCATTCACCTTCTCGGCCAACCTTGCGGTCCTCAATGTCCCCCGCAGCATGTTCTCCACTGACCCTGGCCAAACCATGATGGCGGCGGATCAGCTTGAGGCCGGCCCGCTCCAGCTCTCGTTGCGCGACACCGGCGCGCTCACGACCGCGCTTGCGCAATACGCCAAGTCCAAGGGCCTCTCCGTCGATGCCGCGCGCAAGGAAATAGTCGAGAGCGTGAACGAGACCGCCAAATCATCGGCGCAATCGAATCCGGATGCCGCAATCATTGCGCAGGCGCTCGTCCAGTTCATCGAGACGCCGGGATCGACCTTGACCATTAGCGTGACTCCGAAAGGCCGGGTGAATCTCAAGCAGGCCTTCGACAAGGCCAACGGCGATCCCGCAGCCACCGCCGCGCTCTTCACCATCGAGGCGAAGACGACTCAGTAGCTCCGGATCAAACCTTGTCCGGCAGCACGAGCCGAATGTGCAGCTCGCGCAGCTGCTTCGGCGTCACCTCCGACGGCGCGCCCATCAACAAGTCTTCGGCGCGCTGATTCATCGGGAACAGCACCACCTCGCGCAGGTTCTCCTCACCGCACAACAGCATCACAATGCGATCGATGCCGGGCGCGATTCCGCCGTGCGGCGGCGCCCCGAGCGAGAGCGCGTGCAGCATGCCGCCGAATTTCTGCTCCAGCACGTCCTCGGCGTAGCCGGCGATGGCGAAGGCCTTTTTCATCACCTCGGGGCGATGGTTGCGGATCGCGCCCGAGCTAAGCTCGATGCCGTTGCAAACGATATCGTACTGGATCGCTTTGATCGAAAGAATTTTCTCGTGGTCGGCCGGATCGAGTTTGAGGAATTCGTCCACGGCCAAGTTCGGCATGGAGAACGGATTGTGGGAGAAATCGATCTTCTTCTCCTCCTCGTTCCACTCAAACATGGGAAAATCGACGATCCAGCAGAAATCGAAGCGGCCCTTCTGCACCAGGCCAAGCTCGGCGCCGATCTTGTTGCGGGCGGGACCGGCGAACTTGACGAACTCGCGCGGCTTGCCGGCGACGAAGAACACCGCATCGCCAACGCCCAGACCGAGCTGGGCCCGCATCGCTTGCGTGCGCTCGGGGCCGACGTTCTTCGCCACCGGCCCCGCGCCACTTTCTTCGCCCTCGCGCCAGAAGATGTAGCCAAGGCCGGGCTGGCCTTCGCCCTTGGCCCATTCGTTCATCCGGTCGCAGAACGCCCGGTTGCCGCCCTTTGGCGCCGGGATGCCCCAGACCTCGACGGCCGGATCGGACGCGATCAGGTTGGCGAAAACCTTAAAGCCGGAGCCGCGAAAATGCGCGGTCACGTCCTGCATTTTGATCGGATTGCGCAGGTCCGGCTTGTCGGTGCCGTACTGGCGCAATGCATCGGCATAAGGGATCAGGGGAAATTTCGGCGTCACCGGCTTGCCGTCGGCGAATTCTTCGAACACCCCGCGCAAGACCGGTTCGACCGCTTCGAACACGTCCTCCTGGGTGACAAAGCTCATCTCCACATCGAGCTGGTAGAACTCGCCGGGCGAGCGGTCGGCGCGCGCATCCTCGTCACGGAAACATGGCGCGATCTGAAAATAACGATCGAAGCCCGACACCATGATGAGCTGCTTGAACTGCTGCGGCGCCTGCGGCAGCGCGTAGAATTTTCCCGGATGCAGCCGCGACGGCACCAGATAGTCGCGCGCGCCCTCCGGCGAGGACGCGGTGAGAATGGGTGTCTGGAACTCGAAGAAGCCCTGCGCCTTCATCCGCCGGCGGATCGAATCGATGATCGCGCCGCGCTTGATAATGTTTTGGTGCAGCCGCTCGCGGCGCAGATCGAGAAAGCGGTATTTCAGCCGGATCTCCTCGGGGTATTCCTGCTCGCCGAACACCGGCATCGGCAATTCGCCCGCGGGCCCCAGCACTTCGATGTCAGTGACGAACACCTCGACTGCACCGGTCGGCATCGCAGGATTTTCGGTACCGTCCGGCCGGCGGCGCACCTTGCCGTCGATCCGCACCACCCATTCCGAGCGCATCTTCTCGGCCAGCTTGAAGGCCGGGCTGTCCGGATCGGCGACCACCTGGGTAAAGCCGTAATGATCGCGCAGATCGATGAACAGCAGCCCGCCGTGATCGCGGATACGATGGCACCAGCCGGCGAGCCGCACATCCTTGCCGATGTCGCTGTCGCGAAGCGCGCCGCAAGTATGGCTGCGATAGCGGTGCATGGGAGACTCAAAGATTGGCTTGCCGCGTCGGAAGGCGCGCGAAAAGCGCATGCGCGCTTCTCTTTGTCAACCCTCGACATATTGGCCGCGATCTGCACACTCAAAGCCTGCACGATGCAGGGCGATGGGAATGCCGAAGACGAGAACCAAGGCGGGCAAAGCGGCCCCGCTCCGCATGACCACGGCGGAAGCGACGGTGGCTGCCCTGCTGGCGCACGGAATCGACACTCTCTACGCGCTGCCGGGCGTGCACAACGACCACCTGTTCGATGCGCTCGCCAAGGCCGCCGACCGCATCCGCACGCTGCACACCCGCCACGAACAGGGCGCGGCCTACATGGCGCTGGGCGCGGCGCTCGCGACCGGCAAGCCGCAAGCCTACGCCGTCGTGCCGGGCCCAGGCCTGCTCAATAGCGCAGCCGCGCTGCTCACCGCATTCGGCATGAATGCGCCGGTGCTCGCACTCATCGGCCAAATTCCCCAGGCCGCAATCGGCCGCGGTTTCGGCCACCTGCATGAAATCCGCGATCAATCCGGCATCATCGCCCGCCTGGTTGATTTCTCAGCCTGCATTGCCGCGCCGGCGGACGCCGCAAGGCTGGTCGCCGACGCCATCCGCGCCATGTTCACCGGCCGCCCCGGACCGGCCGCGCTCGAATGCGCCATGGACGTGTGGGGCCGCAGCTCGGCAGTCGCACCAATTTTGCCGCCCGTCCCGCCGCCCGAGCCCCCGGTGGACGATGATGCCGTGCGCGCCACCGCGAAACTCCTGGGCGCCGCCAAGAACCCGCTGATCGTCTGCGGCGGCGGCGCGCAGGATGCGTCCAAGGAAGTGACCCAGCTTTCCGCCATGCTGCAGGCGCCGGTGCTGGCCTATCGGCGCGGACGCGGCGTGCTCGATAGCCGCGATCCCTTGAGCGTGACGCTTCCCCTCGGCCACGAATTATGGCGCGAGGCCGACGTGGTGCTGGCGGTGGGCACAAGACTGCACAATCCGCAGACCGTGTGGGGCGTCGATGATGCGCTCTCCATCATCCGCGTCGATGCCGATCCCGAGGAACCGGATCGTTTCCGCCCGCCGGCGGTGGCGCTCATCGGCAACGCGAACCTCATCCTCAAGCGTCTGATTGCCGCCCTGCCTGCCCGTAAACGCAATTCGCGCAAGAACGAAATGCAGGAGCGCCAAGCCAAGAGCCGCACCCGGCTCGCTAAGCTCGCCCCGCAACTGGCCTTTGTCGAAGCGATTCGCGCGGAACTGCCCGAGGACGGCATATTCGTCGACGAGGTGACGCAGATTGGCTTCGCCGCGCGCCTGGCGCTGCCGGTCTATAAGCCGCGCACGTTTCTCTCACCAGGCTACCAGGACAACCTCGGCTGGGGATTCGCAACCGCTCTTGGCGCGCAGGATGCCCGGCGCGATGTGCCGGTGCTCTCCATTTCGGGCGACGGCGGTTTTCTCTACACCGCGAGCGAAATGGCAACCGCGATCCGCCACCGCATTCCGCTGGTATGCGTGGTGTTCTCCGACGGCGCCTTCGGCAACGTGCGCCGCATTCAGCAGGAGCGTTACGGCAACCGCCTGATCGGGAGCGACCTCGCCAACCCCGATTTTGTGCGCTTCGCCGAAAGTTTTGGCGCCGCCGCCGAGCGCGTGCGCAAACCCGATGAGCTGCGCGCGGCGCTCAAGCGTGCATTCAAGCGCCGCGATGGGCCGAGCCTGATCGAAGTGCCGGTCGGGCCATTCCCTTCGCCCTGGGAATTCATCCATATGCCGCGTGTGCGCGGCCGGTAGGCCACATCCGCTCAGCGACAAAACGCGAGAATTTCGCTAGATAGCTTGCATGGATCTCATAACGACAACAAGCGAGCTTGCCGCGGTCTGCACGCGGCTGCGGCGCCATCCCTTCGTTACCGTCGACACCGAATTCCTGCGCGAGACCACCTATTATCCGATCCTGTGCGTGGCGCAGATGGCAAGCCCGGAAGAGGCCGTCATGGTCGACGCCATGGCACCGGGCCTCGACTTATCCCCCTTTTTCGAGCTGATGACGGACGAGCGTGTGCTGAAGGTTTGTCACGCCGCCCGCCAGGACATCGAAATCGTCTGGCATCGCGCCAAATTGCTGCCGCATCCCATATTCGACACTCAAGTGGCCGCCATGGTGCTCGGCTACGGCGATTCGATTTCCTACGACCAGCTCGTGCAGCGCATCACCGGCGACCTGCTCGACAAGTCGAACCGCTTCACCGACTGGACCCGCAGGCCGCTCTCGGAAGCGCAGATTACCTACGCGGTGTCCGACGTCACCCATCTGCGCGATGTCTATCTCGCGCTCGCGGCCGATCTTGACCGGCGCAACCGCGCCGGCTGGCTGGCCGGTGAAATGGCGGTGCTCACCTCGCCGGAAACCTATCGCGCCGAGCCCGAGCGCGCATGGCTGCGGCTCAAGACCCGCGTCCGCAAGCCCAAAGAACTTGGGGTGCTGATCGAGATTGCGGCCTGGCGCGAGCGCGAGGCGCAAGTTCGCGACGTACCGCGCGGCCGCATTCTTAAAGACGACACCATCGCCGACATCGTGATGCAGGCGCCGACCACGCCCGAACGGCTCGCCGCGCTGCGCTCGCTGCCGAAAGGTTTTGAACGTTCGAATTTGGGCCAAGGCATCATCGACGCGGTCAAGCGCGGGCTCGCGCGCGATCCGAAGTCGCTGCCGCGCATCGAGCGCACCAAATCGTCGCCGAACGGCGCCGCCATTGTCGAACTTTTGAAAGTTTTGCTGCGCATGACCGCGGAGCAAAACGGCGTCGCCGCGAAAATCATCGCCACGGTTGACGATCTTGAATCCATCGCCGCCGACGACGCCGCCGATGTGCCCGCGCTCTCCGGCTGGCGGCGCGAATTGTTCGGCGAGAAGGCGCTCGCGCTTAAAGCTGGCCGACTCGCGCTCGCCATCGAGCGCGGCCAGGTGGTGGCGACGGAGCGCGGCCAGACGCCGACCACCTCAGAATGACGGCAAGAGTTACTTCTCCCTTTGCCACACCACGATCACCCGCACCACCTTGCCGCCGACGTTGGGGTGCGGCATCGGCGGGCTCTCGATGAACAGCCTGTCGCCCTCGAAGCGCACAAAGCGCACCTGCTCGCCGCCGACCCAGGCCTCGTTCCAGGCGATCTCGACCTTGGTGGTGACCTTGTTGCCCTCGACCCGGTAGCGGCCGGAATAGGAGATCATGGAGCGCAGCGCCTGCGCGCGCTCCTCGTCGGTCTTCGGCACCGGGCGGTTTTCCGCCGTTACCAGCGCCAGCCAGCGCCCGTCGGGCGTGGCGATCTGCGAACCGCGCGGATTGTTGCCGAGCACGGGCGTAAGCGCCTTGGTCTCCTGATCCTCGTACATTACCGAGACCAGCTTCCAGGTGCCGACGATCTGCTGCTTCTCGTCGGCCAAGGAGGGCGAGGTCAGAGAAGCAAGCAGCAGGATGCCGAAAATGATTGCGCGCATAGCAACCTCCAAAGAGGAACCATCAGGCAAAGCATAGCATCCGCCAGGCTGAACGGAAAACTACCGCGCCGCCGCCGGCTCGCGAAAGAGTTCACCGGCCAGCACCCGCGTCACCGGCCGTTTCTGCCGCAGCGCCTCGCGGTCGAGCCGCTCCACCGCCGCGCGCACGGCCGCGAACGAGCGCTCGATGTAGGTCATCAGATAAGCCACCAGCAAGACCGTATGTCCTTCCTTTGATGAGGCGACTCACCCTCGATGCGGTTGCGAGGGTTACCCGGATGGACCGGGCAGAGCCTCAACGCAAGGAGGGCGAGTCGTGACCGATCATAGCGAAGCTTTTGTAGGCTTTGA
>CAZNSG010000107.1:0-3554 GCA_964575715.1 uncultured Hyphomicrobiales bacterium
AGAAATTGACTCTGGATCAAGGACTTAGCTTACCCTCGATGTGGAAGCAGCCAAGGTTCGGGGTTGGATGCAGACGCTGAAAAGACTCACCTTTTTGCGTTCCTCCGCTGTGGTCGCACGAGATGTGTGAATATGACAGCCCCTGAAAGGGGGAGGGTGTGCACACATCCTCATCGTGTACTGGCGAGCCAATGGACGAATTCACTCTACCTCATGCTGAGGAGCGCCCGAAGGGCGCGTCTCGAAGCATGGCCAAAGCTCCGAGCGCGCAGCCATCCTTCGAGACGCCACGCCTTCGCCCTTCGGGCTACGGCGGGCTCCTCAGGATGAGGTCGGAGCAAGTCCGATCGTATGCGAGGGGATGACAGATACTTGCTCAGTAAACGGCTCGAAAAGATGTGTGCACACCTTAGCCTTTCAGGGGGAGGGATTAGAAGCGCTCCTCTTGCCGCGGTGAACTGATCAACCGGATTTCGTATGACTAAGTGGCGCGCAACGGTGCTCACCATTTTCCCCGAAATTTTTCCGGGCCCGCTGGGCATGAGCCTCGCCGGCAAGGCCCTGGCGTCCGGCGTGTGGTCGTTGCAGACGCTCGACATCCGCGCCTTCGCCACCGACAAGCACGGCACGGTGGACGACACGCCCGCCGGCGGCGGGCCGGGCATGGTGATGAAGGCCGACGTACTGGCGCGCGCCATTGATGCGGCGGAAACCGGCAGCCGCTCTCGCCTGCTCATGAGCGCGCGCGGCGTGCCGCTCACCCAAGCGCGCGTCGAGGCGCTCTCCAAAGGCGAAGGATTGGTCGTGCTGTGCGGGCGCTACGAAGGCATCGACGAGCGGCTGATTTCCGCGCGACGGCTCGAAGAGGTTTCCATCGGCGATTATGTGCTCTCGGGCGGGGAGATCGCGGCCTGCACCCTGATCGACGCCTGCGTGCGGCTGCTGCCGGGCGTGGTGGGCAAGGAAGCCTCCATTGCCGAGGAGAGCTTCTCCGACGGTCTGCTCGAATATCCGCACTATACCAGGCCGGCCGTTTTTGAGGGTCGCGCCATCCCGGAGGTGCTCACCGGCGGAGACCACGCCAGGGTCGCGGCCTGGCGGCGGGCGGAGGCGGAACGGCTCACCCGCGAACGGCGGCCCGACCTGTGGGCCAAATACCAAGAAAAACTGCGGTCACTAACTTCCGGTCATTCCGGGGCGCCCGCCGTAGCCCGAAAGGGCGAAGGCGTGGCGAGCCCGGAATCCATAACCACAGACCGGGATTATGGATTCCGGGTCCGGCCCACCCAGGTCGGCTCTAGCCGACCTGGGCGAATTGAACCGCCGATCTCGGGTAAACCCGAGATCGGTGGGCCGTCCCGGAATGACGATGAGGATGAGTCGCCGAAGGGGTGACAAAGCCCGCGCTTTGTCGTAGAAGCTCGCCCAACCCGGACAAATTGCGCTTACTGCCGCGCTTTGTGCCTCGACAATTGCGCGCCAACATAGGCACCAACATGGGCGCCGCCGATGGAGAATTTGCCATGAACCTCCTCCAACAGCTCGACAAAGAGCAGGTCGCCAAACTCTCCGCCGGCAAGGAATATCCCGACTTCCAGCCGGGCGATACGGTGATCGTCAACGTCAAGGTGACCGAGGGCGAGCGCACCCGCATCCAGGCCTACGAGGGCGTGTGCATCGGCCGCGCCGGCAGCGGCGTGAACGAGAATTTCACGGTGCGGAAAATTTCCTACGGCGAGGGCGTCGAGCGCGTCTTTCCGCTCTACGCGCCGATGATCGACTCGATCAAGCTCGTGCGCCACGGCAAGGTGCGCCGCGCCAAGCTCTATTACCTGCGCGGCCGGCGCGGCAAGAAAGCGCGCATCGCCGAGGGCCAGGGCCACGGCGGCGGCGGGGCGGTGGAGGCCAAGTCAGAGTAACGTATTCGAGTATAACGACGGCTGTGATGAAACCGCGCACCCTGCACGACAAGATCTGGGAAGACCATCTGGTCGACGAGCAGCCGGACGGCACTTGCCTGCTCTATATCGACCGCCATCTCGTGCATGAGGTGACCAGCCCGCAGGCGTTCGAGGGCTTGCGCCTGTCCGGCCGCAAGGCGCGCGCGCCCGATAAGACCTTGTGCGTGGTCGACCACAACGTGCCGACCACCGACCGGCACCTGAAGAATCCCGATCCCGAGAGCGAGGCGCAGATCGCCTATCTGGCCGAGAACGCCAAGTTCTTTGACCTCGAATATTACAACGAGTTCGACAAGCGCCAGGGCATCGTGCACGTCATCGGCCCGGAGCAGGGCTTCACCCTGCCCGGCGTCACGCTGGTGTGCGGCGACAGCCACACCGCCACCCACGGCGCGTTCGGCGCGCTCGCCTACGGCATCGGCACGTCCGAGGTCGAGCATGTGTTGGCGACGCAGACGCTGATTCTGAGCAAATCAAAAAATATGCGTGCTTTGGTGGACGGCAAGCTGCCCGCGGGCGTTGCCGCCAAAGACATCATCCTTGCCATCATCGGCGAGATTGGCACCGCCGGCGGCACCGGCTACGCGCTGGAATACGCCGGCGACGCGATCCGCGCGCTCTCCATGGAAGGCCGCATGACGGTGTGCAACATGTCGGTGGAGGCCGGCGCCAGGGCCGGCTTCATCGCGCCCGATGAAAAAGCCTACGAATTTCTCAAAGGCCGTCCGAAATCGCCCCAGGGCAAGGACTGGGATGCAGCGCTGCGTTATTGGGAAAGCTTGCGTTCCGACGACGGCGCGCATTTCGACCGCGAGATCAGGCTCGATGCGGCAAAGCTTCCCCCCCTGGTGACCTGGGGCACCAGTCCCGAGCAGGTCGTCTCGATCGCCGGCCGCGTGCCGGTGCCGGCCGAGATTGTGGACGAGAACAAGCGCCGCGCCGCCGAGCGCTCGCTCGATTACATGGGATTAAAGGGCGGCGAGAAGATCACCGACATCAAGATCGACCGCGCCTTCATCGGCTCGTGCACCAATTCGCGCATCGAGGATCTTCGCGTGGCCGCCAAAATCGTCGACGGCAAGCACGTCAACGCCCATGTCTCGGCGATGATCGTGCCGGGCTCAGGGCTGGTGAAGGAGCAGGCCGAGGCGGAAGGCCTGCACAAGATATTCCTCAAGGCCGGCTTCGAATGGCGCGAGCCCGGCTGTTCCATGTGCCTGGCGATGAATCCCGACAAGCTCAATCCGGGCGAGCGCTGCGCCTCGACCTCGAACCGCAATTTCGAAGGCCGGCAAGGGTTCCGCGGCCGCACGCATCTGGTTTCGCCGGCGATGGCGGCAGCGGCCGCGATCGCCGGGCATTTCGTCGATGTGCGGGAGTGGAAGTAATTCGGACCGGTGCTGGCGCGAGTTAATTTTAGATCGAAGCGGTTACTGCAAGGATGGCGCGCTCCCTCTCCCCGCTTGCGGCTATCGTATTCACACATCTCGTGGCGCCTCGTCTGTGCCGCCCAAAAAAGCGAGTCTTTTCAATGCTCACACTGGAGTCGTTGGCCAAAGTCTTTCGTATTGCCGGGATCTCCTAAGTGCTTGA
>CAZNSG010000108.1:0-4517 GCA_964575715.1 uncultured Hyphomicrobiales bacterium
CAGAGCTTGATCACCGACGTCTCAAGGCTTCGCCCCCACCTTTGTACGATCATCGCATCAGCAAACTCCGGCGGAAATCGTCGGTGGCGGCACACCATGGCTAAAATGCTTGACGAAGGACATCAGAGCGTAGCCCGGATTTCGCCAAAGCGCGTCGAAGACGCGCGTGAACGCGCTTATGGCTCCGCGCTGCACCGCGTGCGGGACACGAGAGTTGCCCCGCGACGACCGGCCTATTCCAGCTTGATGTTTGCAGCCTTGATGATCGGCGACCAGCGCGCAATCTCGCTCTTGATGAGCGCGAGAAACGGCTGCGGACCGCGCTTCGACTTGTCGGGAATGTCGCTGCCGAGCACCAGCAGGCGCTTGCGCGTGGTGTCGTCGTCGAGCGCCTTGTCGAGCGCGTCGACCAGCCGGTCGAGGATCGGCTGCGGCGTCGCTTTGGGTGCAAACAAACCATTCCAGGCGGTGGCCTGGAACGCGGGCAGCCCGGCTTCCGTTGTGGTGGGCACGTTCGGCATGGCCGGATTGCGCGCGGCCGCCGCGATCGCATAAACCTTGATGTTGCCGGGCTCGAGCTGCGGACCACCGGTCACGATATCGGCGCACATGTAATCGACCTGACCGGCCACCAGCGCGTTCATGGCCGGCGCCCCGCCGGCGAAGGGCACCAGCGTCGGCTTCGCATCCAGGATCGAATTGAGCAGCAGGCAGGTGGTGAAGAAGATCGAGCCGACGCCGGCGTGCGCCTGGTTGAGCTTGCTGGAATTCGCTTTCACATAGGCGATGAATTCTTTCAGATCCTTCGCCGGGAAGTCCTTCCTTGCCGCGATGATCAAAGGAAACGCGGTGACCATGCCGATCGGCTCGAAATCGACATCGGGCTTGTAGGCGAGGTTGGGATAGAGTGCGACCGAGGCGGCGTGCGTACCCATCTGGCCCATCAGGATGGTGTAACCATCCGGATCGGCGCGCATCCCCCGGGTCGAGCCGACGGTGCCGCCGGCGCCGGAGACGTTCTGCACGACGATCTGCTGGCCGAGCGTGCGCGACATGTGGTCTGCGACAACGCGGGCGCCGACATCGGTGCTGCCGCCGGGTGGGAACGGCACGATCAGCGTGATCGGGCGCGCTGGATACGCCTGTGCCCAAGCTGGACGCGACACGGCTGAGAGCGCCGCGGCGCCCGATGCCAAACGCAGAAATTGCCGGCGTGGAAGTTTCATGGCGATGTCCCTCTCAAATGCCGGCAACGCTTAAGCGTCGCACGGACGCGCATTCTCCGAATACCCGTTGCATGCAAAAGATCGATGGCGATTGCAGAATATGTTTTGGCTTTCCGCATCGCCCCATTGCTCAAACGGGTACCTCCATCATGTTACACCCATTAACCGCGGATACGGAAGATCACATTGATGTTTATTGGCCTGATCGCGACTTTCCTGACCATCGTCCGATCGAACGCTTCCGTGCCGGTAGTGAAAATCGACGGGCAAGGCCTCCGGCGTGGTGCCGCGGACCTTCATTTTCGCGGCGCTGCAATACCCGCTGCTGAAAAAATACGAAGCGGGAAACGAGAACAATTTCCCGTGAGGTGTAATTGTAAAGCCTTGGATCTGCGCACCTCTCGCCGGAAGGGCGAGGTCACGTGAAGTTTATCCGTTAACATTAATATCTGAGACAATTGCTGTTTTCCGATTATTCCAATTATTGCCGAATGAATCTTCGCGCCGGAGCGGAATACTGGCCGCCTTGATGTGAGCCGTTTACGTTCAAGCGCCATTTGGCGCGACATCGTTGTAGTGGCTTTCGACGGTGATTTTGCGTTAGAATGACTACATCGGCTGACGACGCAGAGTGTATGAGCAAAATAATGTGTAAAGGCGTAGCGTTGATGTTATTGAGTTTGATGTACCGCAAAGCGCGCACATTCGCAGGAGTCTTCATCGCATTCTTGCTGCTTGCATCTTCCAGTCATGCGCAGAATGTCAATCCATTTTCAAAACTGGGTGGATCTTGGTCGGGTAGCGGCACCATCATAATGGCCAGCGGCGAAAAAGAAAAAATACTTTGCCGATCCGGGTACATCGTCGAACACAAAGCCCGCAACGCGCTTCGAATGAATCTGCGCTGCGCAGGGGAATCCCGAAAATTCGAATTGCAGAGCGATTTAAATCATGACAACGGCAAAATTTCAGGTCTGTGGAGCGAACTTGCCCACGGTGTTTCCGGCAAAATGTCGGGCAACATGACCGGCACCCAACTCCGGGTTATTGCCGAAAGTTCCTTGTTTCAGGCGATCATTGAGTTGACGACACGCGGCAACCGTCAATCGATCAGGATTCAATCGCCGGGCAGCGAGATGTCCGAAGTTGTGATTTCACTGAACCGAAGCGCGAAATAAAGACGGCGTTCCACAATTTGCCCGTGGCCGGCGTGGATGCCAAGCGAATCATTCCAACGGCAGGAAATACTGACTCAACTCCGTCACACTGAGGTGCGAGCCGCAAAGCGGCGAGCCTCGAAGGGCGACGGCCCGGCTCATGCAGCACTGGGGCCGTTCATCCTTCGAGGTTCGCTCCGCTCGCGCCTCAGGATGACGGGCCAAACATTAGCGCTGTTAATATAATGGGCCCGGCTAGCGGGCCAGCGCCTGCTCGATCGCGGGCTTGAGCGTGGTCTCGAAATTATTCGCCGTGATCGGCCCGATCAGCTTGAATGCGATGCGACCGTCGCGGCCGACGATAAAGGTCTCAGGCACGCCATAGACGCCCCAATCCATCGAGGCGCGGCCAGCCTCGTCGGCGCCCGCCGCCGCGAACGGATTGCCGTAGACGCCGATGAAGCGCCGCGCATTGTCCGGCTTGTCCTTATAATTGATGCCGACAATCCGGATGCGCTTGTCCTCGGCAAGCCGCATGAGCAACGGCGCTTCGTCGCGGCAGGGCACGCACCACGAGGCCCATATATTGACCAGCGAGACCGCGCCGATGAAATCGGCCCTGGCGATGCCCGGTACCTGCACGCCATCGCGCAAAAGTCCCGGCACCGGCGGAAATTCGCTCGCCGGCGCCGGCTGCCCGATCAACGCCGAGGGAATGTGCGAAATATCGCCCGCGCCCAGGCGAAACAAGAACAGCACCGCAAGTCCGAGGAATGCCAGCAGCGGAAGCAGCACGATCAGCTTGCGCCGCCGTGGCGTTTGCCCTTGAGTCGCATTGTTGCCGGCCGCCGCGCTCATGGCGTCCGCCGGCCCGTCCGATCGGAGCGGCGCGTCACTCCGCGCGCTTCGAGATCGTCGAGAACTTGTTTCTGCGCACGGTAATCGAACGATACCCAGCCGATCAGCGCGGCAACGACGAGCGCCGCTGCCGCATAAGCGGTCACGATAAACGCCGAGTGCGGTCCGAGGTCCATATTAGCCCCGCTCCCTATCAGCTTCCCGGCGCGCTCTGCGCCTGCATCATTTGCAGCGTGCGCACGCGGCGGCGGAGGATTTCGTTGCGCATGGCAGCAAGATGCAGGGTCACGAACAACAATGTGAACGCAATCGCCATGACCAGCAACGGCACCAGGATGGTCGGATGCAGGGCCGGGCCGCCCAGGCGCAGCACGGACGCCGGCTGATGCAATGTGCTCCACCAGTCGACCGAGAACTTGATGATCGGCAGGTTGATCGCGCCGACCAGGATCAAGATCGCGGCAGCACGACTGGCGCGCGACGGGTCCTCGACCGCGCGGTAGAGCGCGATGACGCCGAGATACATCAGGAACAGCACCAGCACGGAAGTGAGCCGCGCATCCCACACCCAGTATGTGCCCCACATCGGCCGGCCCCACAGGGAGCCGGTGACCAGGCACAGCAATGTGAAGGCAGCGCCGATCGGGGCTGCGCTCTTGGCCGCCACATCCGCGAGCGGGTGGCGCCATACCAAGGTGCCGAGCGCAGCGATGCTCATCAGCGCCCAGCTGAACATGGCGAGCCAGGCCGACGGCACATGGATGAACATGATTTTGACGGTCGCGCCCTGCTGATAGTCGTCCGGCGCGCCATGGACTTGAGCGAGGCCGAGCGCGAAGGCAAGCACGGTTGCGCCCACCAGCCACGGCAGGCAGCGCGCGTTGAGCCTGAGAAAGAGCGAAGGGTTGGCGAGGTCGATGATGGCCATGGGTTTCTTTGTTTTGTACGCCCTCAAGTCGTCAACAATGTGAATTCCGTCACATTCCATCCGGCTTATTCCATACCATGCCGGAGTGCCGCCGCCGCCCCCGCCACGCCCACAATCAGGCTTACCAGCGTGAGCGCACATAGGATTGCGAACGGCGCGCCGAACGGCAGCGGGCCGACGATGGCCGCGTTGGAAGCGGCAACGCCGAAGATCAGAACCGGCACCGTCAGCGGCAGCACCAACACGGCGAGCAGCAGCCCGCCGCGCCGCAGCGCCACCGAAAGTGCCGCACCGATCAACCCGATAAAAGTGAGCGCCGGCGTGCCGGCGAGCAGCGTCAACGCGACC
>CAZNSG010000109.1:0-16105 GCA_964575715.1 uncultured Hyphomicrobiales bacterium
AACCTCAAGAACGTCACCGCGGAGATCCCGCTCGGCCTGTTCACCTGCGTCACCGGCGTGTCCGGCGGCGGCAAGTCGACGCTCCTGCTCGACCCGCTCTACAAGGCGGTGGCGCGCAAGCTGAACGGCGCCAGCGAGGGCCCCGCCCCGCACGACAAGATCGAGGGGCTGGAGCACCTCGACAAGGTGATCGACATCGACCAGTCGCCGATCGGGCGCACGCCGCGCTCTAATCCCGCCACCTACACCGGCGCGTTCAGGCCGATCCGCGAATGGTTTTCCGGCCTGCCCGAAGCCAAGGCGCGCGGCTACGCGCCGGGGCGGTTTTCGTTCAACGTCAAGGGCGGGCGCTGCGAGGCCTGCCAGGGCGACGGCGTGATCAAGATCGAGATGCACTTTCTGCCCGACGTGTATGTCACCTGCGATATCTGCAAAGGCAAGCGCTACAACCGCGAGACGCTGGAAGTCACCTTCAAGCAAAAAACCATCGCCGATGTGCTCGACATGACGGTGGAGGAGGCGCTGGAATTCTTCAAGGCGGTGCCGCGGGTGCGCGACGTGCTGGCGCTGTTGCATCGCGTCGGGCTCGACTACATCCATGTCGGGCAGCAGGCCACCACGCTCTCGGGCGGCGAGGCGCAGCGAGTGAAGCTGGCGAAAGAGCTTTCCAAGCGCGCCACCGGCCGCACTCTCTACATTCTGGACGAGCCGACCACGGGCTTGCATTTCCACGATGTGGCGAAGCTGCTCGAAGTGCTGCACGAGCTGACCGACCAGGGCAATTCCGTGGTGGTGATCGAGCACAATCTGGAAGTGATCAAGACCGCCGACTGGATCATCGATCTCGGCCCCGAGGGCGGCGACGGCGGCGGCGAGATTATTGCGGCCGGCACGCCGGAGGATGTCGTGAAGGTCAAGCGCAGCTACACCGGCGCGTTTTTGAAGCCGGTGCTGGAGCGGCGCGAGAACAAGCGCAAGGCGAGGACGGTGGCGGCGGAGTAGCCTCTTTTTTTCCCCTCCCCTTGTGCGGAGGGTCGGCGCGCCAACGGGACCGCGCGAAGCGCGGCCCGATGACAGGCTCCGCGTGCCGGGGTGGGATGACTTGGGTACTACCTCCGACAGGTGCGCGGAGTCTCACTTTGTGCTAGTGAGGTGTCATGGCAATCGACGTCGAAGCAGAGATTCGCGACCTCAAGCGCCGCGTTGGCGAACTCGAAGGCTCGTTCGGCTTTCTGACCGAGCAGGTCAAAGCAGTTCACAAGGATCTTTTGGATTTTGAGGCAAAAACTGAGCAGCGATTTGTAAAGGTCGATGAGCGGTTTGATAAGGTCGACAAGCGGTTCGACAATTTGGAGCATAAGGTCGATGGCTTGGACCGCAAGATAGACAGCAAGATCGATGGCCTGGCCAAGGCGCTGCCTGGCATCGTCGGCGACGCGGTTCGCGAGGCGAACCGAGAACGCGACAACAAACGCTGATCTTGGCCAGCGCGCCCCGAAGGCGGGCGACCTCTCCCCGCACGCGGGGAGAGGTGAAGTAATGCGGCGCCGGTGTTGGCGCGGCGCGAGAACAAGCGCAAGGCAAGGACGGTAGAGGCGGAGTGCTATGGCGCAGTTCGTAAACCCCTTAATTGTCAATAACTTTATTGATGCGAATATCATGGACGATATTGCTGACGGCAAAGATGACGCTGTCAATCGTATTATTGAAATGAATCAGAATAACGAAATCGAAATTCATCTTCCGTATTCAGTCCAAGATGAACTGAATCATTCGAATACCCCCGCGCATGTGGGATAAATACCAGGAGGCCTATGAATTGATGTTGAAGCGGTGCTCAACAGCCTGGGCGCCGTGGTACATCATTCCGGCCGATCGCAAATGGGCACGCAACTCCGTCGTCGCCGCGATTGTGCGGGCGACGCTCGAAGCGATGAATCCGCGATATTCCACGCCGGATTGGAATCCCAAGGATTTTACGGTGGTCTGAGGAGCGCGCAGTTTTTTGGGCAAATACAGCAGCAAAAAGGGGGGAAAGCGGCGCTTTTCGTAATTGGTCGCTAAACCGTTTTGCGAAATATTAACAATTTGAATAAAATTTTAGCGGCAGATTCAAACCTTCGAATAACGTTGGCGATTAAACTGCCGAGCCTATAGCAAACCTAATGGACAAATGCGCGCTCACCGACTCAATCTTATGCGCATGATGAAATGGCGCATCGCGGTCCGCATCGATGTGCGGCGCGCCGTATTGATGATCAGCGGTGTCGGCGTCGCATTGACTTTGGCGTTTTTCTTCGCAGTCCAGGATTTTGCGGATAAACCCTTCGCCCACGAGTTTGGGCGGGAATGGCGCACGGGCATGATCATGTTCATGCCGCTCAGCGGCGACGACTGCCAGCGCAGCGCGTTCGATAACGATCGCGGCGCGATCTGGCCAGCCGGATCGATATCGTGCATGGACGCCACCGGAGAGTTAGAAAAACAGTCGGCGCCCGGCCACGTGATGTCGGTCGGCCGAAGCTTTCGCAAATGAGCGCTGCGCGCCAACCACAGCAGCTTGCGATGCAGGTCTCACACGGTGGGTTTGCCGGTGGCGAGCGTGGATTGGGATTGCCGCGCCGCCCGTTGCGGTTTGGCAAAACGCGCGCGCACAAAATCGAGCACTGTGACGCATAAGCCCGCAGCGAGCACAAGCCAGCCTGGCCGGATCATGTCGAAGTCGAATTCAAATGAAGTTTGCAGTACCCGCAACGGCGAAATGTTGAAAACGATCCCGATGCCGACGGCTTCGCAGATGAACGTGAGCGCGGAAATTACAACGGTCAGTGCAAGAAGCATCCAGGTCGGCAGCGCGCCGCGGGTCTTGCGGCGATTGACAATCAGGCGAAAGCCGATCAGCCAGCCATACAGACCCGCAGCGAAGGTTGGCACCCAAACATCGGCTTTGTTCTGCTGAAAGAAATGGATCAGCGCCAGCAATCCAATCGCGTAAATCGCCTGATGCAGGCGTTGCCAGCGTTTGACGCCGAGACGGCGCACCATGCCGTCGGTCGAGGTCACCGCGAGCGCGGTGAGACCGAGCAGCGCGAAAAAGCCGATGGTCAAATAGATGCGAAAAATGATTTCGGTGGCGACTTTGGCCAGATCGAACATCTGATCGACGACAAAGAGCGTGATGTGTGCGGCGGCATAGGCGAAGGCGCCGACACCGATCATCCGCCGTACATCCAAGAGCCGATTGAAACGCGCGATCCGGCTCAACGGAGTCACCGCAAGCGCGACCAATACGAGTATGATCGCCCAAAAGCCGGCGCGGTGGATCAGATTGTCAATCGGCCTCGCGTCCAGCCTGATCGCATCAAATTCGTAGATCGCCTTGGCGAATGGCGCGAGCAGGCCCAGCAACGTCAAAATGCGCAGTGAAGACAGACGGTCGCCGGGATCGCGCCAGACTTTGAGTGGGTGTCGCATGGGGCCATGCGACTAGCATGGCTGCCGCTCGGACGCCAATTACTTGGCTGTGATCCATGGCGGTGCGAGCTTGACAACCCGGCGATCGGGCGGGCGCCTGTAGCGATCACGCCCCGAGCTTTTCGGCGAGGTCGTTCAAGTCAGCCGCTGCGACATCGACAGTCACTTTTGGCGCAGATTCGCCGCGTCCAGACCCGTGTTCGTTGGGCCGCGCAATGTGGGCGGTGCGCAGCCCGCATTTTAACGCCGAAGCAAGATCATTGGAATGTGCCGCCACCATCATGCAATCGCCGGGCGCAAGATCGAAGGCCTCGCACGCCGCGAGATAGACCCGCGGCTTGGGCTTGAAATCACCGGCAATTTCGGAACCGAGAATCGCGTCCCAGGGAAATTTGTTCCGGCGCGCAAGATCCACCATCAGCGAAATGTTGCCATTCGATACCGGCGCGAGCCAATATTTGCGGCTGAGGTGCGCGAGCCCGGGAGATGAATCCGGCCAGGCGTCGAGCCGATGCCAGGCGAGATTGAGGTTGGTCAGAGCGTCCTCGGATAGACCGGCAATTTCAAAGCGTGGCAATATCTTTTCGAGATTGCGCCGGTGCAGCACGTCGAGCTTGCAGAACGCCTGCCGGCCGGAGCGAATTTCATCCATGGCCGGCTGGTATTCCGCACGCCAGGCGTCGGCGAAGGCGAGCCAATCGATTTCGTAACCGTAAGGATTGAGAATATTTTTCACCTCACGTGCAATGCTAGATCGCCAGTCGACCAGCGTGCCGAAAACATCGAAGAACAGGGCTTTGAGGGCAGGCATGGATAAACTCGCCGTCTCATATTGTCGTAAGCAATGAGATTGTCGAGAGGAAAGGCAACAGTGTAGCACCCTATTGTTAGGAGACAAACAATTGCGCATAGTTTTGGCGGGGGATCACTATGCGTCGCGTCGCATTGTTCGTACTTGCCGCAAGCTGCTGCGCGATCGAGGTTCGAGCGCAGTCGCTTCTTGAAAGAGTTGAGCGTGACGAGTTGGCGGTGGTCACCGAGAATGACCCGATCATGGTCGCGGCGATACGCAAAGCGCGCGCGAGTTTGCCTGAATTCCTTAGGCTGGCACGGGCGCCTGACCCTTCTATGTCGAGCTTTGCCATCAAAGTTCCGGTTCGCGCCGGTGACCAGAGCGAATATTTCTGGATTACGGAATTTAAACATCAGGATGGACACTATTCCGGCCGTATCGACAACATCCCGAGATGGGCGACGAATCTGAAAATGGGAGATACGATTGAATTTGCAGAAAGCGATATCGTCGATTGGCTCTATGTCCAGGATAGAAGGATGAAAGGAAACTTCACGTTCTGCGCTCTCATGCAACGGGAACCAAGAACAGAGGCCCGAGCTCTCATCAAACGCTTTGGGGCCGATTGCAAACGGTAAGGAACGGTAGCGCATGGTTCGGAAATCGATTGTCTTGCTTTTGTCCGGTATCGCCCTGCTTCTCAGTTCCGAGCGAGTCGACGCTCAGACCATTTTGGATAAAGCTGAACGCGATGAAACCGTCGTGATTCCCAAGGACGATCCGGACATGGCCACAGCAATGCGCAAGGCCCGCATGACGCTGCCCAATTTCCTGGCGCTCGCGCGGGCTCCAACGCGATCGATGACGAACTTTGCAATCAAAGTCGGCATTCGCGCCGACAATGGCAGTCATGAATATTTTTGGGTCAGGCCGTTCGAGAATAAAGGCAATCGATACACAGGCCAGCTTCGGAACACGCCGTGATCGGTTAAACATCTCAAGAACGGCGACACTATCACGTTCACGGAACACGAGATCGTCGACTGGACTTACCTTGACGGCGGCAAAATGAAAGGCAACTACACGGCCTGCGCTATTCTTAAGCGGGAGCCGAAGGAGAGTGCCGAAGCCTTCAAGAAACAATACGGGCTTGAGTGCGATCTCTGACGGAACGCGATAAAGGAGGTGGCTAAGCTGCGATCAGCTCCACCCTCACCTCGCTCGGCAGCGTCGCAGGTGTCGGCAGTTCATCGCCCTCAGCAACTTCATAGCCGACGGCGCGCAGCACGCCGGTCGCCGGACACATCTCGACCGCAAGGCGCGTGAAGGAATTGAGCACGGGCGGCACGATCCAGGCAAAACTGTCACGCGCCATACTTCCCGGCCAGCGCGCGAGCGCCTCACGCCGCGTGCGGCTGTTTTCCGCCGCCTCCTCGAAGGTACTGGCCAAGAGCTTACCGCCGCCGACGCGCGCCTCCCATTGCGCTGTGCTGTGCGCTGCGCTGGCAAGCCAATCGTTCGCCGCCGAGGTCTCGTTTACACGGGTATTCGCGCTGCGCTCGGTGCGCTCGATCACGCAACGCTGCCCGGGATTGCACCCAACCAGCGTGTAGATCACCGGCCGCGCGACCGGAGTCGTCTCCAATTGGCGCTTGGCTTCGTCATAGCCGCTGCAAGTTTCGAGCACCTGACGCAGGAGCTGATCGGGCGGGATATCGCGCACATGCAGCAGCGTGTCGAGCGCGTTGATGCCGAGATCGTAGAACCGCAGCCAGCGTCCATGCGTGCGGCGCAGCAGCGGCGCCTGATTAATGGCGCAAGCAAAGCGGCCGGGCGCGAGAGCGGTCAGCGCGCCGACATAGCCGGGCCAGGTGACGTTGAAAAATTCTCCGGCTGGTCCGCGCATGCGCGCGATCTCAACGTAGCGGCCAAGGCCGGGAAATGGCCAATCGAGCGTGCGCATGAGCCATGGCGCTGAGCCTTCCTCGCGCGCGAGCGAGGTGCAACACCATTGATACGAGCCGTTGAGGAACCAGATGCCGGGGAAGCCAAGCGCGGCCGCGATTGCGCCGATCTCCTCGACATAAGGCGAGCGCGAGCGCATGAGCCATTGCTTGGTGTAATGGTCAAGCAGCGGCAGGAGCGGCCGGCTCAGGCGCGGAAACCAGCCGAGACAAGCGTTGCGCAGGGCGCGCGCGCGAGCCTCCGCTTCTCGCGCATGCTGCAGTGTGCCGCCGTTGCGGATGTCGATGATGGGGATGGGGGTCAGGTTCGCCATCACTGCGCCTTTGGCTGTGCCGTTAAGTTGTCACGCGATTGTGTCAAAGACATGCTAACATCCAGTCTAAACACGCGTGCTTATTTTCCTTCAACCGACCGGCAGCCGATACAGCGTACAATCGTCAAAGATACGGTACGGCCTTACTGAAGCCGCTGCACGCGCATCCACAAGACGCCGATGAGCGCCACATTGCCCAGCGCGAGGCTGCTCAACACCGCCATCGTTAAGTCCGCTCCATAACACTCGATTAGCAATGCGCCAGCCAACGGCGCCAACGCCTGCACGATCAGGCTCGGGAATGCGAGGCGGCCCATCAATGTGGCGTAACGATCTGGCCCAAAGAGAGCGAGCGGCAGTGTGCCGCGCGCAACCCACATGATGCCGTAGCCCGCGCCATAAAGCGCAATCGCAAGCGCAAGAATTGAAAGGCCCGCATAGAGCAACGCAAGGCCGATCGCCATCAAAAGACAGGATGCGATCATCGTCCAGATCGGATGATAGTGTTCTCCGAAGAGGCGTTCGATTACGCGAGCGCCGACCTGCGCAGGTCCAAACAGCGCGCCAAGCGCAACCGCGAATGCGTAGTCAGCGCCCCTCGCCTGCAGGAAGATCAAAAGATGCACAACGACGATTGATCCAATGCCGGCTGAGATCGTGAGCACCAGGGCAAGCAACGCAACCGTCGGCCAGGTGCGCGGAAGCGGGTGGGCTGCTGTTGGCCCTGGCGCGGCAACGCGATTGTCAAAGGTTTCACCCGTTGGCCTCACTGGCACTTTCGGCATCACCGCCATCTGCAGCGGCAATGACACAAGCAGGTGTAACGCGGCATAGATCAGGCAGGCGCCGCGCCAGCCGAAAGACTCGGCCAAAAACGCGCTCAGCGGCCAGCACACGGTGCTGGCGAAGCCGCCAAAAAGTGTGAGGTTGGTTATCGGTACCCGCGCATCTTTGCCATAAATTTTGCCGAGGGCGGCGAATACGGCGTCGTAAAGACCCGTCCCCATTCCGCCGCCAATCGCGACCCAGGCCAGGAGATAGAGCGGCAAATTAGGCGCCAAGCCCGCACCGGCAAGACCGGCAGCATAAAGAATGGAAGAGAGCGCGAGCACAGGCCGCCCGCCCCTGCGGTCGATGACCGCGCCGACGCGCGGCGCAATCAGTCCGGCGACCAGCAGCCCAATGGAAGTGCCGCCCACCACCCAGCCGAACGCCCAACCGGTGTCGGCAACAATCGGCGCGGCCAGCACGGCCGGAAAATAGAACGAAGTCCCCCATCCCAAAATTTGGGCAGTGCCGAGAGCTGTGATGAGAAACGGCCGGGAAACTTGCATGATCGCTTTCATGCCAGGGGGCCACGTACTGGTAGCGAATGCTCCGCTAGCGCCAGCGGCCTTAGCGCTCCGGTGCAGTACGGGCGGGTTCCGGCCATGGCAAAATTAACTAGCTCTTAAAGCCGTCATGCATTTTCTGCAATGCTGCATCGCAACATTATCTCTATTGCAGCGCACTTATAATCCCTATGTCTACGCTTGAACGAGGTGCAATTCCTCACATTAATCAAAAGGATGACTGACATGATGCTAGCACAAATCGGGCGCTTCCTCCGGCAGTGGCGGAGTTACAATAAAAGCCTGCGCGAGCTTAGCCAACTCGGTGACCACGAACTCGCGGATATGGGCATCAGCCGCTCGGATATCCCGCGCGTCGCTTGGGACAGCTCCAGCCGCTAACCCTTGGCCTTGAAGAGGCGCCTGCCGTTCAGGAGGCGGGCGCCATGCCCCTGGATTTGAGCACCGGCTCGGCGGACGGGCCCGATAGGGCCTTGATCAGGGCAATAGCCGGCTCGCTTACCTTGGTGCTCGCGCTCAGCCCTGCGGCATAGGTCGTGTAGTTCTGGATCTCCACCGGCAATGGGCCAACCAGCGTCACCCCCTTTACAGGCAGGATCTCGCTGATCTGGTGAATACCGATTTCCGCCTCGCCCCGCACTATGTGCTCGGCAACCAGCCCACCGTGAATCAGCTTGGCCTTTGGCTTGATCTGGTCGAGTATTTCCAGCTTCGAAAACAGGCCGGTGAGATAAATACCGCTTGAGCCGCCCGAGGCAGGATCGATATAGGCCACGGATTTTGCGGCTAGCAGGCTCTTCTTGAACGCCTCGACCGTTGAAATGTCTGGGCGTGGGGCGCCTTCTTTCACCATAACGCCAACGCCGACGCGGGCGAGATTGACCCGGCTGCCCGCGACCACCTTGCCGTTCTTGGCGAGACCTTCGACGGCACCCGGCGAAACTACCACCACATCGAACGCCTCGCCGCCCTCGATGCGCTTGACCAGCGCGCCGACGGTATCATTCTGCACGATGACCTTGTGGCCGGTCTGTTTTTCAAATTCCGGCAACAGCTCCAGCACGACTTGCTTGTAGGCACCCGCGGTGAGCAGCTTGATCTCGGCGGAGGTAGCCGCTCCGGCATTTCCAACTGCGAACATGATCGCGCTCGCAAGCAGCAGCAGTTTCGCTTTCATCTCTCACTCTCCGTTGTCCGGAATAAACTCAACTCAAGTACATTATAAATAACATTGCCGCTTGCTCAGCAGCAGCTTAGTAATTAGCCATGACAGATAAGCAGATGCAACCGGTTCACGTCATCGGCGGCGGGCTTGCCGGCTGCGAGGCGGCCTGGCAGATCGCCGCATGCGGCGTGCCGGTGGTGCTGCACGAGATGCGGCCCGTGCGGACAACGCGGGTGCACAAGACCGACGGGCTTGCCGAACTGGTCTGCTCCAATTCGTTTCGCTCCGACGATCGCGAGAGCAATGCCGTCGGCCTGCTGCACGAAGAAATGCGCCGGCTCGGCTCGCTGGTCATGCGCGTCGCCGACGGCAATCAGGTGCCGGCAGGCGGGGCGCTGGCGGTCGATCGCGACGGATTTTCCGCGGCAATTACGCAGGCGCTCGCGTCGCATCCGCTGATCGAAATCCAACGCGAAGAGGTCACGGCACTCGCGGCCGAATGGGACAACGTCATCGTCGCGACGGGCCCCCTCACCTCGCCGGCGCTCGCGGATTTCATCCGCGCGCTAACCGGCGAGGAGTCGCTCGCATTCTTCGATGCGATTGCGCCGATCGTGCATCGCGACACCATCGATCTGTCGGTCGCCTGGTTCCAATCGCGCTACGACAAGGTTGGTCCGGGCGGCACCGGCGCCGACTACATCAATTGTCCGCTCACGCGCGAACAATACGATGCTTTCGTCGGCGCCCTCGTTGCCGGCGAAAAAATGTCGTTCCATGATTGGGAGGCCACACCGTATTTCGACGGCTGCCTGCCCATTGAAGTGATGGCCGAACGCGGGCCGGAGACATTGCGGCATGGGCCTATGAAACCATTCGGCCTGACCAATTCACATCGGCCGGAGATCAAGCCTTACGCCGTGGTGCAACTACGCCAGGACAATCGGCTCGGCACGCTGTTCAACATGGTCGGCTTCCAGACCAAGCTCAAACATGGCGAGCAGTTGCGCATCTTCCGCGCCATTCCCGGCCTGGAGCGGGCCGAGTTCGCGCGGCTGGGCGGGCTGCATCGCAACACTTTTCTCAACTCACCGAGATTGCTTGATCCTGCGCTGCGGCTTGTTGCCATGCCGCGGCTGCGCTTTGCCGGCCAGATCACCGGCTGCGAGGGCTATGTGGAGTCGGCCGCGATCGGACTTCTGGCCGGCCGTTGCGCTGCGGCCGAAAGGCGGGGCGAAACACCTTCGCTGCCGCCGCCAAACACGGCGCATGGCGCGCTGCTCGCGCACATCACCGGCGGACATATCGAGCGGATCGATGCCGGCCCGCCATCGTTCCAGCCGATGAACATCAATTTTGGGCTCTTTCCCCCGCTG
This sequence comes from uncultured Hyphomicrobiales bacterium, assembly GCA_964575715.1. Lineage (GTDB taxonomy): Bacteria > Pseudomonadota > Alphaproteobacteria > Rhizobiales > Xanthobacteraceae > PNAI01. The sequence continues at coordinate 10,439 of CAZNSG010000109.1, forward strand.
GCAGGCGCGCCAAGCAAAGCTCTCGCGGGCGAGCGCCAGCGCGGGACCGCCAAAAACATTACCAGAAAGCGCGCGCTGACCGCTCGCGCCCTTGCCGACCTGGATGCATGGATTGCCGGTGCTACCCGCATCGCGGCCGCGTGAATCAAAACGCACGCGCAAGCCCGGAGCGCGCCGCGCGCCATAGAATCCATTGCCGGCGCCATTGTGCGAGTTCGGATGGGCGGAACGGCCGGTAAGATCGCCGTTCCATGCGCGCGAGCAGCGGACGCACCAGCGCCACGGGCAGCAAGGCCGGTGCAATGGCGGCCGGCAGAGCGCCGAGCAGGTCGTGCGCGGCCGCGAGATGCTGGCGGGCGCGCAGGCGCATTTCGGCCAGCGCCGCGCGCAGCTCGATCGTGGCGTTGGCGGCAAACACGTCCTCGCTTAGCGCGTGATGGCGCTGCAAGACTTCGATCGGAACGTAAAGCTGGCGGCGCGCGGCGTGAATGGGAAGGGCACGCAGCAGACCAGCGATGGCATAGGCGATGCCCGCATGCTGGGCGAGTGCACCGATCCCCGGATCGCGGCCATCGCTGAGAATGCGGGCGGCAAGCGTAATCACCGCCGACGATGTCTTGGCGGCATAGAGCTCAAGCGCGGCGTGGCTCGCCATCGGCTCGTCATAGAGGTCGAAGCGGCGCGCATCGATCAGTTCGGCGAGCGCCTGCGGCGGCAAACGATAGCGCACGACCACTTCGCGTAGCGCGGCGGCGACGGGGTTGGCCGCGACCTCGCCGCGGCCGGTACCGGATAGCACCTCGGCCCACCACTGCAACCTCACTTCGCCCGGCATGGGCTCGCGCGCGACCTCGCGCACGCGCGCGACTTCGAGATTGAACGCGTAGAGCACAAACAGCGCGCGGCGATATTTTTCCGGCACGAACAAGGCAGCGAGGAAGCGATCCTTGTCGCCCGCGCGGACGAGTTGCTCGCAATGGGTGAAGGCATCTGGCATGATCGTAAACCGAGGGCATGGACTCATTATCGCGCAGCCATAGCCTAATAGATGCAAGTTGGATGAAGGCGAGGTCGTTTGATGACACACCATTCATGGTTGGTATTCATGGCCGGTGAGTTCGTACTGCAAGATTCAAGACTCCAGTCTGGGAGGTTTAATCACAACTCTGTAGCCGGCCTCAAAACCGAACGTATTGGGCAGGTTATGAGGCCGTCAACGCCACTGTCGAAGGTCTGCTATCGGGGGCAATCCAGAAAACATATGTTCACGGCGAGGTCCTTTGACCCTAAGCGGCATTCGAAGACTTAGATTCCCATCCAATTCGGCGTTAACTTTTCCACGCGTTTTTTTACAGACCGGCGGGTTCAGCGTTAACTTTTCCACGCGTTTTTTTTACAAACCGACGGGTTCCGCATAAACTGAGCCAATGCAAGCGATCAAAGACGTCATTCATAATTATGCTTTAACGCAGCCTGACTGGCCGGCGATCGTTTCCATCAACAAGGCGCCGCTGTCCTACGCCCAGTTGCAGCGGCAGATCGAAGAAATCGGAGTGCAATTGCGCCGTGGCGGCTTCGCGAGCGAGACGCGAATTGGGGTTGCACTTCTCGACGGTCCCGAAGCAATCGTCGCCATCTTGGCAGTCGCCTGCCACGCAGCGGCGGTTCCAATCAACAATAGCCTCAGCGCTGATGAACTGCGGAAACTTTTCGAGCAGGCAAGCTTAGACGCAATCGTTCTGACGCAGGCGACTATTCCAGTTATCCGCAAGATTGCGATCGATCTCGAGATAACGATCATCGAAGCTTTCCCAGGCAAGGGGGCCGAGATCGCATGCACCTTGCGCATGCCCGCAAGAGCTGCCGCAACAGCGACCGAGACTGGACCCGCCTCTATCGCCCTGATCCTGCCCACCTCCGGAACGACCGGCCAACCCAAGCTTGTGCCGATCACGCACAGCAATCTTATCAGCGAAGCCGCCAAGATACGCGACTGGTTCAAGCTGACGCCGGACGATCGCTGCCTCTCAGCCCTGCCTCTTTGCTATGCCCATGGCTTGCGGGAAATTCTGTTTCCGCCGATTCTCACGGGCGGAAGCATCGCGCGGCCCGCAAATCACACACAACTGGACATCGTCGAGTGGCTCAGCAAGCTTAAGCCCACCTGGTATTCAACGTTTCCAATCTTTCATCGCTCAATATTCGAGCTGATTGGCGGTACCGGTTGCCCACGGCCGGTGCACAATTTGCGTTTCATTTTGTCCGCCGGAACGCCACTGAAGCCAGAGCTACAGAAGGGCTTAGAGAGCGTGCTCAGCGTGCCGGTGTTGGAATTTTACGGGATCGGCGAGGCGGGGCACATGACGGCTAATCTGGCGCTGCCAGGGAAGCGCAAGAACGGTACATGCGGAGTGCCATTATCGGACGAGATGATGATTGCCCGCGATGGGCATGCTGTTCCTCCTGGCGAAGTCGGCGAGGTGCTTGTGCGCGGCCCTACGGTAATATCGGGGTATCTCAACAATCGCCAGGCCAATGCGGAAGCCTTCGTTGATGGCTGGTTCAGAACCGGCGATCTCGGCACCCTCGACGCCGATGGGTTTCTGTCGATCGTCGGAAGGCACAAGGAGCTGATCAATCGCGGTGGCGAGAAGCTATCGCCAATCGAAGTCGAGCAGGCGCTATTGCGTCATCCTGCCGTTGCAGAAGCCGCCGCATTTGGCTTGCCGCATCCACGCTTGGGCGAGAATGTCGCTGCGGCTGTTGTGCTGCACGCCTCGCAAACGGCCACTCCTGAAGAGCTGAAGATTTTTGTTCGCGGGCAATTGGCTCCGTTCAAAGTCCCGCGTCTCATAACGCTCATCCGTGAACTGCCGAAGGACGTCACAGGAAAGGTTCAACGGCGGGAACTCGCTGCGACTCTAACGCGTGATTTGGCTGCGGCATCTGCCGCGGATTTAGCGAAACCTCGCTACGCTTTGGAGGCAGATCTGATGCAACTGTGGCGAAGCATCCTGGAGTGCGACTCGATCGGCCTCGACGACGACTTCTTTATAATGGGAGGCGATTCGCTGCTTGCCGTCCAAATGCGGCTTGAAGTAGAGAAGATGATCGGCTTGGTCCTCCCGGACTCGATCCCGTTTGAAGCGTCCACGATTCGGCAGTTCGCGCAGGCCGTTACCGAATGCAACGGGGCGCCGGCGTCCCCCCTCACCGATTGGTCGGAAGGTGGAGGTCGTCACATTTTCTTCTTCTTCCACGGTGATATTTTTAGTGGAGGGCTTTATGCACGACGATTTGCCGGGCTTCTAGAGAGCACGACAAGACTGATTTCCATCGCCCCCTATGGATTGGGCCACGAACCGATTCCACCATCGATAGAACAGATGGCACGCGAGCGCCTTCCGTTGATTTTGGCAGCACAGCCCAGGGGGCCCTTCCGTCTTGGGGGCTACTGCAACGGGGGTACAGTTGCCTTTGAGTTGGTTCGTCTCTTGCAAGACGCCGGACATCGCGTTGAATTGCTCGCGCTTATTGACACGCCGATGATGAACGCAGGTACTGCAATGCGGTTCCTCAGGCGTCGACTCGGCGGTGCACTGCGCTTTGCCGTTCGTGATGACGCCAAGCGCGAAGGACTTATGGCAACAAGCATCGTACTCATTTGGCAAGTATACGAAAATTATCGCAAATTTCGGCAGTTATCCATGACAAAACTTCGAGCGAAAATATCAAATAATTTTAAATCCTTGAGGGGATTACTTCGCCATTGGATCGTTGGCCATCTTCCGCCTTTCCGGTACTTGCGGTCGGGTAACTCACCCGGATCAACCAAGCCACTGCTGCAACCAGAGCCGATGGAACGATGGAGAGTCTATTTCAGAGCACTCGCCTTATACTTCCCACAGCCGCTCAAGATTCCGATCGTATTTTACTCCGCCGATCACAGCGGCCATTGTTTAAAAAAGATATGCCCGCAAGTGGAAGTCGTAAAGGTCCCCAGCAGCCATTGGGACTGCGTCACGACGCATATGCATGTTGTCGCAGATCACCTGCGCAAACAATTGAGCAGTAATTTGGCTGACCCGCGCCTGGAAACAGCGAACACCCCCCCAGTCTCAATTAAAATTCAGATGACGAGCGCGTGATCCGCCGAAATTGGTCACGAACGGATAGGAGCCGCACAGCGGCAAGATCACGTCGACTCCGTCCAATGCTCTGGCGGCTCCCGCCGTTCCAACCATGTCTCGATCCTAGCAGTCTGCTGAAATACTCCACGGCTGTCATTCCGGGGCGCGCCGAAGGCGCGAACCCGGAATCCAGATACATGTTTTGCGCGTGTTTCTGGATTCCGGGTCCGGCGCTCCGCGCCGTCCCGGAATGACCATCGAGGGTTTTTCAGCAGACCGCTAGTCCACCGCGACAAAGCCAGCGCCGACGCGGCGACCTTCGCCGAGCAGGATATTGTAGGTGCTGACCGCCGTGCCGGTGCGCATGACTTCGACCGAGATTTTGAGCGCGTGAAAGCGCGCATGCAGCGGCGCGGGCATTATCCAAGGGGCGTGGCCGGCACCGATCAAAAACAAGCCAATATCGGCGGCTGCATTAAACACCGGCAGCAGTGACTCTTCGCTGACATCCTCCGCGCGTGCCACCGGCCAGGCCCAAATGCCGCTTGGCAGGCACAGGAGCGAGCCGCGGTGCGACATGCCGGCGAAACGGAACCCGCCCTTGCCGAAGCCTTCGATCGGCGCATGCCGTGAAAAATGTGGCTCGTTCGCGGCGTCCGCCGGCACGGTTACGACTCTCCAGTCTGCGCGTCCCGTCCGATTCCGACGCCGAGGTAGATCAGGATTGGCGCCGCGATGAATACCGAGGTGTAGGTGCCGACCAGCACCACGCCGAACATCATGGTAGCGGTGAAGCTGTGGATGGCGTGGCCGCCGAACAGCAGCAGCGCCAGCAAGGCGAGCGAAACCGTGACATGGGTAATGATCGAGCGCGAGAGCGTTGCGTTGACCGAGACGTTGAGCAGATCCGCCATCGGCATCTTCTTATAGCGGCGCAGCATCTCGCGAATGCGATCGTAAATGACGACGGTGTCGTTGAGCGAGTAGCCAAGAATGGTGAGCAGCGCCGCGATGCTGGTGAGGTCGAAATCGACCTGGGTGAGCGACATGAACCCGATGGTGAGCACAATATCGTGCACGTTGGCGATCATGGCGCCGAGCGCAAACTGCCATTCGAAGCGGAACCACAGATAAATCAGAATCGCCACAATCGCGAGCACGAGGCCGAGCGTGCCGTAGGCAAGCAATTCGGTGGAGACGCGCGGGCCGACCACTTCAACGCGGCGGTATTCGACTTCGTCACCAAGCGCCTCGCGCACCTTCGTTACCGCTGCCTGCTGGGCCACCTCTCCGCCCGGCTGCTGCGCCACGCGGATGAGCACGTCGGTCGGCGCGCCGAACTGCTGCAACTGCACCTCGCCGAGACCCAGGGCGCTGAGCGTCGTGCGCATCTTGGCAAGATCGGCGGGCCCCGACTTCGACTGCACCTCCATGAGCGTGCCGCCGACAAAGTCGATGCCGAAATTGAGCGGGTGAGTGAAAAAGAGTGTAATCGCCACGATCGACAGCACGGCGGAAACCGGGAAGCTCACGCGCC